>NZ_LN614830.1:0-300000 GCF_000953635.1 Legionella micdadei | reverse complement strand
GTTCAATTAAAGCCATTCTACCAATTATTAATTCATTACACTTCAAATGTAGTGAAATTTTCCCAGAAGGGAAGAGAGCTGGTGACAATCGAAGATGACAAATTTATCGATTTGCGCCTCGAAGCAACTAGACAACGTGTGAATAAAGCAAAACGCCGTTTAGTTGAGCTGGAAGAAGCACAAAAAGCATTTAAAATTTTTTTTACAATACTAGAAAAACCCAAGTACAAAAATCATGCTTTAATCGGCTTACCCAAACCCACCAAAACTGCCTTAGCAAAATACTATAAGTACTTACAACCCTATGTTAAACAGCTCGACAGAGATTTAAATAACGACATTATCCGTGCGCTTACCGAAGAAAGTAAATGGCTAGGTTCAATTCATCCACGGCATTGGTTGCCACATTCATACGAAAAAATAAAAATTGCGAAGCTACTCGAACTAAAAGAAAAAATAAAAACCAACTTGACAGGCGATCAAGCAACACAGAGCTTTCATGTCAAACTTAACGAAGATATTATCAAATCTATCCAGGATCGTTCTGAGCTGCATCTAATCCCTTACGAAAGTGAAGGAAACCAATTTTCTGCCAGTGAGTACGAAGCCCTAAGTGCTAAGGTAGATTTACAAGATGCGCTTCAGTTCGCTGTAGACCCCATGGGAAATTCCCAGTTAGTTAACCTCGAAGATTTAGATTCCAACCAAGCTTTTATTTTACATGAATATTATGCGGAAAAAATTGATAAGCTAGAAAAAGCGCAAAAGGCGTATGAAGACTTCTTTGAAGAGATTCGATTACACCATCCCAACCTGCTCGTTGAAATTGATGATGAAATTAAAATGAAACTCTATCGCTTATATAGAGTCTTTCATTCGTATTCAGTTGACTCTCTTACTCATAACCTTGGGCTACCGAATCGGGATGCGGAAATTATAGAAGTTTTGGCCAATGGGGCTGAAATTTCCGAGAAAGCCGCAAGCCTCTCAACCCATCACTTTATGAGGCGAAATCGTTATCTGCAAGCTTATTTTACAGATACCCTTGTTTCTTGGCGTAACCGAGCTGAGTTGCTGCAAACACTAGCCCACACAAAACTTAAACAAGCAATAGAATCATCTTGTCTAGTACCCGACACCACTCCAGTAGAAAGACCAGATCATGTCATTAAACATAGGGAATTTTCAACGGCAATTGGTGAATTCAAAAACACGTTATTTAAGCTCACGGGCTTGTTTAATAACGCGGTCAGGAAAGAACTTGAAACAACACATAGCCCAACGATTTTTTCAGAATCAATATCGCCATTCCCTGAATTAAAAGATCGAAATCAAGCACTTGCACAGGCCAAGCAGGTAGCAGGAATCAAGCGCTTGTTGAATTGTGTATATCATCTAGAAAAAACGTGTGAAGAGTTAGAAAATTTAAATGAGAAAAGTTTTCAAAGTTTCTATGTTTATCATTTGGTTAAAGCGTATAACCATGTCAGTGATATTATCGAACTAGCAACAGATTTACATCAAGATCCTCATTTTAAATTATTGGCTGATGATTTAGTGAGTCAAGCGAAAAGAATTTCTCACGCACTTGTAAGCGGCAGTGAACCCTATAGAAAAGATCCTACTTCTGTAACAATTCCCGGGAACGATAAAAAAGTTCAATACGGCTCTATCTGGTATAGTCTCAATGCTTTCATGCTTGTTCCGGCACACATTGCAACTTTATTAAAACAAACTGACTTAACACAAAATGAATTAAGCAACATCACCTCACATACTAAGGAAATTGTCCTTAACATTGAATCTGTCATTGAAAGCTCAGACTCCTATTTCAAGTTATTTCTTAAAACGCCGCTTATGTATCGCCTGTTTAAGGAACTAAAATACAAGCTTAAGCAATTTAGCATGCTGACTCATGACTCCGTCATGAATCACCTAGAAGAAATTAATACCAATGTGTTTGCCCAAATTTTACTTGAAACCGATCAGTGGGAAGACAAAGTCGGGCTAAAACCTGGTCAACTATCAGGACCAATGAAAACCTTGCTTGATGAGCTTTATAGAGGCCTACTTGAACCGTTAGGCTGTATTTCCCAAAAACACATTGCGTTACTCACTAACGATAAACCCCTCATTGAACGTATTAATGAGACTAGAAAAAGACGGCTCGAAGCTAAGGCTGAGCAAGAATCTTATCGGCCTAACTATCTTCTAATGAAGCAGCTCGTCGAATGTATCGATTCTTATGAAAACTTTACTACCCCTGGCTTTGGACCTCCACAATCCGCCGATCTCATCGCACTTGCAAAACGAGATTTACTGGATGCATTTGAAAAAGCATTACCAGTTCTTCAAAAAGAGAGTGCTCTTATTGCTTCCCTTTCAGGAGAAATTAGACCAAGCCCAGGAATTGATGCGTTATTAGGACCAGAAATTCCTGTCGACCCATCGCCACTACAAGGCAAACAGCCTAGCATCAAAGAAATTGAAACCAGGCAAACAAACCAAGAGCACTATGCTAAATTGAAAACCCTCATGAAGCGGATTGAGAATTATAACCGCCTTAATAACCCTGGCTTTGGTCCTCTTCCGTCCCCCTTTATTCTTGAAATATCAAAACAAAGCATAATCAGCGCCTTTGAAGAAGTTATTCCTATTTTTAGCCAACATAAAGCGCTTATTGATTCGCTTTCCGGTGAAGTTGAACCCAGCCCTTATATTGATAAGGTATTGGCTCCTTGCATCATGAAAGCATCATCACAAGAAGGAGGAAGTGATCAGCGCCTGGTGCAAATTATGGAACCAACCCATATACTTGCTCAATGTCAGCTGGTTTATGATTATTACCATGATTTGGTCAAATCCCCGTCTAATGAGAAATCAGCTGAAAGGAAGAGAAGCAATGTCGCTGCTCAATGCCGACTGGTTTTCGGCTACTATAAAGGTCTAATTAAGACTTGCAAGTTAAAAGAAAAAACCGCCGAAGAGAAAGAGAGCTATCTAATCACCCTTAAGAATCAACAGGCTATCATGAAAGAAAAAATTACTGTTGACTATATTAACAAGACTTTCAAGAAGCAGGTTGACTCCGCGCTTATCAGAAAAATCAATTTGCATCATATGCAGGAAGAATATAATAAAAATCTTAAAAATTACCTGGCAAGCTGGAAACCAACAATCTTACGAATTGCTAAAGATTCCCCTGATATTGAAAAGTTTGTCAGGGAAACTGTTGAGGGGAGAGTTAGGGCATTTGATAAAGAACATTATCGGAGATACACCCATCTTGAAGAGATTATGATTGGCGTTAAGCAGTTCGAATTGTATTTTGATGAAGCTGATTCGAGCCTTAAAAATCACAATTCGTCTTTTGAAACTTCAGCGACTCTACAACGAAAACGGCAAATCATGACCCGTTTAAAAAATGTCGCTGCAAATCCTTACTTGTCCACTGAGGCCCGAATAGAGGAAATGAGAACCCTCATAACGAGCCGCTTTCAGGTTAACCGAAAGCTCTATACTTTTGAAGAAGTAATGCTCGATCACGTAAGACCCCATCCGTTTACCTATGCCTGGCTTGCTCAACTGGTCAACTCTTTCTTACAATTTTTTGGTTTATCTGCAAAACCTGCATGCCATAGCCTTTATGAGCAATTAAACGACAGGATTATTAACCCCCCTGACCAACATCGTTTAAATCGCTATAGGATTTTTAATATTGTTTCCCCAAATCGCCGCTATGAACTACCACAGCCAGCAATCACTGGTAATGATCCTTTACCCGCGGAAGAAACCCCCGTTGCTATTCCTGGTTAATGGGCACCAACGAGAGTACAATTGCACTGACATCGGTTGCATAATCTTGCTATTTTCATGAAACTCTTTTCCTTACTACTCCTAGGACTTATGATGACGGCACAACAAACCCATGCCTTAAAAATTGTCACAACCGATGATTCGGATAAAGCTCAAATATTGCGCAAACCAGCGCACAAAATCCATTTCCCGCTAAGCAAGGAAGACGTTGAGCTTATCGCAGCTATGAAGCAAAAACTTTACGATTTAAAAGGGGTTGGCTTAGCAGCTCCACAAATCAATTATTCCAAACAAATTATAGCGATTTATATTCCTGAGGAATCAGCTATACTTCGCAACAATGCTAAACCTTACCCTATGCATATCCTTATAAATCCCTCGTACGATGGGGTAGAAGCCGCTGGCATAAATCCCGACTTCGAAGCGTGCTATTCTGTCTCAAATAAAGCCGGAAAGGTGCCACGTTACAATCAAATTTCACTCCATTTTTATGATGAGCATGGCAAAAAACACAATACAATTGAAAATGGATTTTATGCTCGGGTTTTACAACACGAAATTGACCATATCAATGGCATTTTAATTCTTGATAGGCTAACTCCAGATTGCATCCAAGGCAGTATAGAAGAGATGATGGCCTTGCGTCGTAAAGAATTTTCTCCTCAACAAAGAGAAATTTTTGATAACTTAATGAAAGAAAAAGAAATAAAATCAAAGCAATAAAAATATCGTATACTGGCAATTGTGTCGCTTTTCTCTTTTGCTATAATCGGCTCTCCTATTCTTAACAAAAATAACAATAATCATGAAAAAAATTGCCTTAGTTTTATTTACCAGCTTCTTTGCTTTTAATGCTCAAGCCAAAGAAACATTTTCCTGTGGTTATAAGGATTATTTTCATCTTGATGATGAAATCCATCCCGGAGTATATATTGTTAGCGCCAACTCTAATGAGGAGATGGATTTGCGGGTCATTAGCCCGAGAAGTTTTGAAATAAGGGACACTGAGCGCTGCACTACCGGTTACGGACATGTCACTGTTGCTTACGACCTATACAACTGGTGTGTCTTAGACATTAAGGATGGTCCTTATTTGATGCACCCGAGCATCAACGCTTCATGTAATGGGATGCGCTATCAAGGCATAACTTACGATGGATTTAACTCCTATTCTTACACAATTCACCTTGATTAAAGTTCACTTCTGAAATCTAACCCAGTTTAGTATACTAACTTTCTAAACTGGGTTTCTCTTCTTCGTAGGTCATCCATGCAACAAAAATCAATCTTTATTACAGGTTGTTCTACCGGCATCGGCCATGACGCAGCCCTCAGCTTATCTCGTCGTGGACATCGTGTGATTGCCTCCTGTCGTAAGCTAGAGGATGTTAAAAAACTTATCGACCTAGGACTTGAGACAGTACTGATGGACGTGAATGACGAACATTCAATTACGACTGCTTTTACCGAAGTATTATCAAAGACATCCGGCCGCCTTGATGTACTCATCAATAATGCGGGCTACGGCCAAGCAGGTGCTCTAGAAGATATATCGCGGCAAACGTTGCGTGAACAATTTGAAACGAACGTTTTTGGTTTGATGGATCTCACTCGCCTTGCCATACCCGTAATGCGCAAACAAGGGGAAGGGCGGATCATCAACATCAGCTCCGTTCTAGGCATCATTTCAATGCCTTTTCGCGGCGCTTATAATGCTTCAAAATATGCAGTCGAAGGACTAAGCGACACTTTGCGCATTGAACTTCAATCCTCAGGCATCGAAGTCATTTGTATCGAGCCTGGCCCAATTGCTAGCCGTTTTCGCGACAATGCTGTTGATAATTCTCTGAAAAAAATTGATATGGGCAACAGTTTCTTTAGGCAACAATATCAAAAAATGCTTAACGGATATCGCGAGCAGAAAGAGGAATCTATCTTTACCCGAGGTACCGATGCGGTCATAACTAAATTAATTCATGCCATTGAAGTTAGAAAACCCAAGCCCAAGTATCCCGTCACTTTTCCCACTCATTTGTTTGTTGTACTGAAACGAATTCTTAGCGTAAGAACGTTAGATCGCTTTATTGCTTATTTGTCTAGAAAAGAGTTAGGTTAAAGCTAGGATAACGATTTTAATATCCCTGCTTAAACACGTTGTTTTTAGCTAATAGGCTTAGAAAACCGCCATCTTAATTCGATGACGGTTTGTTAAGTTTTCAAACTATTTCAATATCAAGAAATCAAGGGGTTACTTCCAACCCGAAACCTCGGCAACGGCATCACCTAAATCTGCTGGCGAGCGAACTGTTCTCACTCCAGCAGCTTCTAGCGCCGCAAATTTTTCAGCTGCAGTTCCTTTACCACCAGAAATGATTGCACCTGCATGCCCCATGCGCTTACCTGGAGGCGCTGTAACACCAGCAATGTAGGAAACCACTGGTTTACTCACGTTAGATTTGATGTATTCTGCTGCTTCCTCCTCTGCAGAACCACCAATTTCACCTACCATAATGATTGCTTCTGTTTGTTCGTCTTTTTCAAACAGTTCTAGCGCGTCGATAAAACTTGTACCAGGAATGGGATCACCACCAATACCTATACAAGTACTTTGACCAAAGCCTTTATCTGTCGTTTGTTTAACCGCTTCATAGGTTAGCGTACCTGAACGTGAAACGATTCCAACTTTTCCAGGCATATGAATAGAACCAGGCATAATACCGATTTTACACTCACCGGGTGTGATGATTCCTGGACAATTTGGACCGATTAACCGTGCCTTGGTATTGTTTTCTAAATATACTTTTACTTTTAGCATATCAAGCACTGGTACACCTTCAGTAATACATACGATCAATTCAATACCGGCATCTGCAGCTTCCAATATTGAATCCATGCAAAAAGGAGCAGGAACATAGATCACTGACGCTTGAGCTCCTGTTTCTTCGACTGCTTCACGAACTGTGTTGAAAACAGGCAAACTTAAGTGCTGCTGCCCCCCTTTTCCTGGTGTAACTCCCCCAACCATTCGTGTGCCGTAGGCAATTGCCTGTTCAGAATGAAAAGTCCCTTGTTTACCAGTAAAACCCTGGCAAATAACCTTTGTGTTTTTATTTACTAATACGCTCATTGCTAGCCTCAAAATGAAGTTCTGGCTACCTACCTAAATCAAGCAGGCAGCACAATAGTAATAATTAGGGCTTAGGCGATAGCCGCCACGATTTTTTTCGCTGCGTCAGTCAAACTATCTGCGGCGATTACGTTCAAACCACTCTTATTTAGAATGTCTGCGCCTAATTTTGCGTTGTTACCTTCAAGACGCACTACCACGGGAACCGTCACATCTACCTCCCTAACCGCAGCAAGAATTCCATCAGCAATTAAGTCGCAGCGAACGATTCCACCAAAAATATTGACTAAAATGCCTCTCACTTTTTCGTCAGAGAGGATAATTTTAAATGCCTCTGTAACACGCTCTTTTGTTGCCCCGCCACCGACGTCTAAGAAATTCGCAGGCTCGCCCCCATGTAATTTGATAACGTCCATCGTTGCCATTGCAAGGCCAGCGCCATTCACTAAGCACCCAATAGAACCATCGAGAGGGATGTAGTTTAATTCCCAGTCGGTTGCACGATTTTCACGCTCATCTTCTTGAGTAGTATCACGCAATACTTTCAGTTTAGGCTGTCTATAGAGCGCATTGCCATCGATGTTTACCTTGCCATCAAGGCACAATAACTGCCCTTTTTTGGTCACCACAAGGGGATTAATCTCTAACAAACTCAGATCACATTCAACAAACATTTTCCCTAATGCCATCATTAAATGGGTAAACTGTTTAATCTGATCTTCGCTCAAGTCAAGTTTGAAACCAACCTCACGACATTGATAAGGCATAACACCAACTAAAGGATCGACCACGACTTGAAAGATTTTCTCCGGTGTTTCATGGGCAACTTTTTCAATTTCCACACCACCTTCAGTAGAAGCCATAATCACGACTCGGCGGCTTGAACGGTCAACCACGGCCCCGAGGTACAATTCACGGCCGATGTCACAAGTTTCTTCGATTAACACTTCATTAATGGGTTGCCCTTTCGCGTCAGTTTGATAAGTCACTAAACGCGTTCCTAATAAGGATTTGACTGTGTTTGCTAATTCATCTTTCGTTGAAACCAGCTTCACACCACCTGCTTTACCACGCCCGCCAGCGTGAACCTGAGCTTTTACTACCCATTTAGAAGTGTTCAGTTGCGAAGCAACTTGCAAGGCATCTTCAACGCTTTGAGCTACCTGGCCGCGTGGAATTGGCATGCCGTAGCTAGCAAATAACTCCTTAGCTTGATATTCATGTAAGTTCATTCTTTTACCCTTTAAAATAGCAAAACCCTGCGGGTACTTTCTCATACCCTCAAGACGGGTCGTGCGGTTAATCGTGATTAGTTAACGTCACCAAAGTTATTGCTGGATTGTAAAAGCCATAAAATTGACTAAACATCTTGTTTGATCTTGTAAAAGGTTCTTCCCCTCGATCGAACGCAGTTTTTCTCTTCTTTTTGCGCTTTTCGCCCCAAGCACACCTCTAGAACATTGCCTAAACGTTTAATAATAAGCGCGCAGGGTCTTCAAGTAACTCTTTGACACTTACTAAAAATTGTACTGATTCTTTACCATCGATTAAACGGTGATCATAGGACAAAGCAACATACATCATCGGACGGATAACGATTTGGCCTTTCTCTACGATGGGCCTATCCTCGATTTTATGCATACCTAAAATACCAGTTTGCGGTGGATTAATGATCGGTGTTGCCAACAATGAACCAAATACACCGCCATTAGTAATTGTAAATGTTCCACCTTGCATTTCTTCTATGGCTAATTTGCCTTGCCTTGCTCGAGTTGCAGTATCCTGGATGGCTTTTTCAATATCAGCAAGGCTCAATTGATCCGCATCTCTTACTACCGGTACAACTAAACCGCGTTCAGTAGATACTGCAATTCCAACATCATAGTACCCATGGTAAACAATATCCTGGCCATCAATGGAAGCATTCACTGCAGGGAAGCGTTTCAATGATTCAACAACCGCCTTAGTGAAAAAAGACATAAAGCCCAGCTTAACACCGTGTTTTTTCTCGAAAGTATCTTTGTATTGAGTGCGTAAATCCATAACAGCTTTTAGATTCACTTCATTAAACGTCGTTAGCATAGCTGCATTATGCTGTGCTTGAACAAGGCGTTCTGCAATTTTGGCGCGCAATCGAGACATTGGTACACGGCGTTCTTCGCGCGCTCCCAAAGCAACCGGCTCTTGTTTAAGTGCAGGCTTAGCAGATTTTTCCCGGCCGGATTCGATGAAAGTAATCACATCTTCCTTGGTGATGCGACCATCCTTACCTGAACCAGAAATCTGGCTTGCTTGCAACTCATTCTCTGCCAACATTCTTCTAACTGCTGGCCCCGTTGCTTTTTCTCCGGCTGCACTAATTTTCTCTTTGGTATCTTCTTTAGGTTCCGCTGCTTTTTCCTCTTTAGCTGCTGGTTGTTTTTCTTCTTTAACCGCCGCACCTTCCTCTATTCGGGCGAGTACTTCACTAGCCTGAACGGTATCACCTTCTTTAAACAAAATTTCCTTTAAGATCCCATCAGCTGGGGCTGGGACTTCCAAAACCACTTTATCTGTTTCTAAATCTAAAAGATTTTCATCACGTGTTACCTTATCACCAACTTTCTTATGCCAGCTGGCAATGGTAGCATCAGCGACTGACTCCGGTAGGACAGGTACTTTAACTTCAATAGACATAGTTATACCTTCTTCTTCTGTTATATGATTTAATCGTTAATCCAATAAAGCCTGCTCGACTAATGCCTGCTGTTGTTGCGCATGAAAGAGAGGACTTCCCACTGCAGGTGCAGCAGCAAACTCTCTTCCAGCATAACTTAAGGTCTGATCATCGCGTAAACATTCAATGATATTGTGCTGTGAAGAGAACCAAACGCCTTGGTTTTGCGGCTCTTCCTGACACCAAACGATTTGTTTAGCACGCGGATACTTCGCAATCTCCTGAGTCAGCATCTTTATCGGGAAAGGATACAGTTGCTCGATTCGTATAATAGCGACATGATTCAGTTTTTCGTCTTCACGGCGTCTTTGCAAAAGATCATAGTAAACTTTGCCGCAGCATAATACTATTTTTGTCACTTTGTCTGCATCCAAATTATCTATTTCCGGCAGAACAGTATGGAACTTTCCTTTAGTCAAAGTTTCAATGGGTGACACTGCTAGTTTATGACGCAGTAGACTTTTAGGTGTCATCACAATAAGCGGTTTGCGGAATTTACGTAGCATCTGTCGGCGCAGCAAGTGAAACATTTGCGCAGGGGTTGTTGGCGTACATACTTGAATATTATGTTGCGCACATAACTGCATGTATCGCTCAAGCCTTGCAGAGGAATGTTCCGGCCCCTGGCCTTCGTAACCATGAGGAAGGAGCATGACCAACCCGCATAAACGCCCCCACTTTTGTTCGCCTGAGCTAATAAATTGATCAATAACAACTTGCGCACCATTCGCAAAATCACCAAATTGTGCTTCCCATAACACTAATGAAGTTGGTTCTGAAGCAGCATAACCATACTCAAAAGCCAGCACAGCTTCTTCTGAAAGGACTGAGTCGATCACTGCAAAAGGCTTATACGGATCAGATACTGTCTTTTCCAGAGGGACATAAGTCTCTCCAGTGCTGTAATCGTGCAAAACAGCATGCCGGTGAGCAAAAGTACCACGACCAGAATCCTGGCCTGACAAGCGTACTCCGTAGCCCTCATCCAGCAAGCTTGCATATGCCATGATTTCCGCATAACCCCAATTCATAGGGACTTCACCCGCTGACATCTTTTCTCGTTCGGCGAGAACACGCTTTACTACTGGATGTGGTTCAAAACCATCTGGCAACATACTAAGCATCTTAGATAGCTTTTGTATGGTGCTCTTAGAGATCGTAGTATCGACTTTATCTGTCCATTTCGCATTAATGTAGGGTGTCCAATCAACAGAAATTTTACCTTCATAACCTCCATGAACAACATCAACTACTGCTTGTCCCTTATCTAATTTTTCTCGATAACCGTCAGTAAGTTTATCAACTTCTTCATTGTTAATGATGCCTTTTTCTATTAACTGTTTGGCATAGATTTCCCGAAGAGTCGGCATTGATTTAATTTTTTGATACATCGTTGGTTGAGTCACTGCAGGCTCATCAGCCTCATTATGGCCATGGCGGCGATAGCAAACCAGATCAATCACGATATCGCGTTTAAATTTCATTCTGAATTCAAACGCAATCTGAGTCGCAAAAACGACTGCTTCTGGATCGTCCCCGTTCACATGTAATACTGGCGCCTGCACCATTTTCGCAACATCAGTACAATACAAAGTTGATCGGGCATCAAGAGGATTTGATGTAGTAAAACCAATTTGGTTATTAATAACGATATGGATTGTACCACCTGTGCAATAGCCTCTCGCTTGAGAAAAATTGAAAGTCTCCATGACCACACCTTGACCCGCAAATGCAGCATCTCCATGGACAACTACAGGCACAACCTTATTTTTTTTCTCTAAATCGTGTTGGCGTCTAAGACGAGAACGAGCCGAACCCTCAACCACGGGACCTATAATCTCTAAGTGTGAAGGGTTAAACGCTAAGGCTAGATGGACGATTTCACCGTTCTCAGTGCGTAAATCTGAAGAAAAACCCATGTGATATTTCACGTCGCCTGTTCGATCGGATTTCACTTTGCCTTCAAATTCTTGGAATAATTCATCAGGTTCTTTGCCCAATACATTCACTAGTACATTTAGGCGGCCACGATGTGCCATGCCAATGACAATTTCTTTGACCTTATCTCTTCCGCCCATACGGATGATTTCTTTCATCATCGGAATAAACGCGTCTCCCCCTTCAAGAGAAAACCGTTTTTGTCCCACATAACGCGTACCCAAATAACGTTCGAGTCCATCTGCTGCAATCAAATCCTTAAGAATTTCTAATTTTTTTTTCGTATCGAATTGAGGGCGGCCTCGAGCCGTTTCCATTTTTTGCCGCAGCCATTCGGTTTCGGCATTATCCGAAATATGCATGTATTCAATACCGATACTGCCGCAATAGGTGTCACGCAGCGCTTGGAGTATCTCCCGAAGCGGCATCTCTCCGCCGTTAAAATACTGGCCTGCAAAGAAAGGGCGATCCATATCATTTTCAGAAAGGTGATGGTAAGCTAATTCCAGGCTTGGTACCTGTGTACGTTCCGCCATGTCAAGAGGATCAAGCTTAGCTGCGTGGTGTCCTTGTGAACGATAAGCATTAATCAGATGAGCGACTTGAAATTGTTTACTGTCTGCGCCAGCTACTGCGGGAGCACGTCTTCTGTCTGCACCCTCCAAAAAATGATCTCGGATTGCGCGATGAGATACCTCTTCAGCAGCCCCATCCAGTTTGGGCAAAGCATCAAATGCAGCCCGCCAGTCCTCAGGGACGGAATTTGGATCCGCTAGATAATCTTCATATAAACCATCGACATAAGCCATGCTTCCTCCGGACAAATAGGAAGAAGCCCATTCTTTTTGCAGGTCAGTACCGCTCATTGTTATTCTCTCCAAAGGGACACGTTCCGATACTTAAGATCGGAACGATAAAAAATCGCTATCAAGTTTCCTCTGTTAACATTTGCCTACGTATTTCAGCAATCGCTTTAGACGGATTGAGTCCCTTCGGGCAAACATCCGCACAATTCATAATTGTACGGCAACGAAATACACTGAAAGGATCTTGTAATTTATCCAAACGGTGTTTTGTAGCTGTGTCACGGCTGTCTGCCAAGAATCGTCGAGCTTGTAAGAGCCCCGCCGGTCCGACATATTTATCTGGATTCCACCAATAAGAAGGACAAGAACTCGTGCAGCATGCACACAAAATACATTCATACAAACCATCAAGCTGTGCACGTTCCTCTGGAGACTGTAGACGCTCGCGCGCAGGAGCCGGTGTATCATTTTGCAGATAAGGTTCAATGCGCTCATATTGTTGATAGAACTGGCTCATATCGACCACCAGGTCGCGGATAACCGGAAATCCAGGAAGAGGACGCAAGACAATCTTGTCGGTCTTCAGTTGGGAAATCTTGGTAATGCAAGCTAACCCATTGGTTCCATTTATATTCATCCCATCAGAACCGCACACACCCTCACGGCAGGAGCGTCTATAGGTGATAGTGGAATCTTGCTCTGCTTTCAGCCGCTCAAGCACCGGAAGCAGCATTGGGTCACTTTTAGCCGGAATTTCGATTTCATAATCCTGCATGAATGGTTTGTCATTCACTGCAGGGTTATAACGGTAAATTGACAGGCTCAGAGTTCTAGTATCAGCCACGGCATATCCTCTCTAGTAAACGCGTTCTTTTGGCTCAAATGGCGCGATGTGTTTGGGTGATGTATTCACAGGCCGATAGTCTATGGTATCACCTTGCTCAAAATACAGCGTATGTTTAATCCAATTCGCATCATCCCGATTAGGATAATCTTCCCGACTATGCGCTCCACGGCTTTCCGTGCGAGCAATCGCTGAATGGGCAGTAGCATAAGCTGTTGCCATCAAATTATCCAATTCTAAAGCTTCCACTAGTGCAGTATTAAATATTTTTGATTTATCCTGCAAATAAGCACTAGGTAAGCGCTGACGTAACGCTTCTAACCGGTGCAACCCTGAAGCCATGACCTCCCCAGTACGAAATACACCAAAGTCTTCTTGCATCACGCGCTGCATCTCATCGTGGATTACTGCAGGGCTTTCGCCTTCTTTTGAATCTATCCAGCGATGATAACGAGATAGAGCTGCATCAACATCATCGTCAGAAACGTAAGGCATTTCAGGCATTTGATCTGACTGCCATAACTCTTCCACATGAAGCCCAGCTGCCCTTCCAAAGACAACTAAATCCAGCAGCGAATTGCCGCCTAAACGGTTTGCCCCGTGTACGGATACACAAGCACACTCGCCTACCGCATATAACCCTTCAACGATATGATCTCGACCTTTTTTGTGAGTCACAACTTGGCCATGCATGTTTGTAGGGATTCCACCCATGCTGTAATGGCAAGTAGGAACCACCGGGATAGGTTCAACAATAGGATCTACCCCAGCAAATTTAATTGATAATTCTCTAATGCCTGGTAAGCGTGACTTAATCAAATCAGCACCCAAATGATCGAGCTTTAATTTAACATGGTCAACACCTTTGGGATCAAAGCCTTTCCCTGAACGGATTTCTAGAGCCATAGCGCGTGCTACGACGTCGCGCGAAGCCAAATCTTTAACGCGGGGAGCATACCGCTCCATAAATCGCTCGCCGTCTTTGTTGATGAGATACCCGCCTTCTCCGCGACAACCCTCAGTGACCAATACTCCGGCTCCAGCGATTCCTGTCGGATGAAATTGCCACATCTCCATATCTTGTAAGGGAATACCAGCACGTAAGGCCATTCCAAAACCATCCCCTGTATTAATCAGTGCATTCGTGGTTGATTGAAAAATGCGGCCCGCGCCACCAGTTGCTAAAATACATACTCGAGATTGATAAAAGACAATTTCACCTGTCTCAATAGACATAGCAGTTACCCCAGCTATGCGCCCCTGGGCATCTTTTACCAAATCAAGTGCATACCATTCACTAAACACATGCGTCTTGGCTTTTAGATTCTGCTGATAAAGTGTATGGAGTAGTGCATGTCCAGTTCGATCAGCCGCGGCACAGGTACGTGCTGCTTGTGCACCACCAAAATTTTTAGACTGGCCACCGAATTGGCGTTGATAAATTTTACCGTTGTCCATACGCGAAAACGGCAAGCCCATGTGTTCTAATTCATAGACAGCCTCTGGGCCTGTTTTGCAAAGGTACTCAATACAGTCTTGGTCACCAATATAATCCGCCCCTTTAACTGTATCGTACATGTGCCAGCGCCAATCATCCTCATCTGCATTGCCCAATGCTGCTGTAATTCCTCCTTGTGCAGAAACAGTATGTGAACGGGTAGGAAATACTTTCGATAATAAGGCGACTTTTAAGCCTGAGTTGGCCATTTGTAGGGCAGCTCTCATCCCCGCGCCACCTGCACCAATAATTACTGCGTCAAATTTGTTTCGTGCAATTGCCATGCTCATCGTCCCCATACAATCATTATGCCCCAAATAAATTGCCCAAGCAGCCATAACATAACCAAAGACTGCACAGCAAGCCTAATAGCGGTACATTTCAGATAATCAGTCGTGACAGTCCAGACCCCAATCCAGGCATGTAAGCTCAAGGCAAACAAGGCGATTATAGTGGCTATTTGAAACCAAGCATTATGAAATAGAACATACCACTGCATATAGTTTGCTGGTGGGCTAAACAGCAAATAAACCAACATGAAGATTGCGTAAACCATAAAATAGACGGCAGTTAATCGCTGGATTAACCAATCTTTCAGACCATTACCTGTTAAACTTGTGACGTTAGTTACCATATCCAAATTCCCAGAAAAATTGTCAGAATCACAGCTAAAGCAATAACCCAGATGGCTGTCTGACGCCCTGCCTTAACTCCTTCACCAAAACCCAAATCATTAATCATGTGGCGGATACCAGCAAGTAAATGGTAAACAAGAGCGGCACTGAACGCCCAGAGGAGCAATTTATGAAATGGACTTTGCAAGAGAACTTGCATTTGCATGAACGATACAGCACTGCCAAGTGATTTACTGAGCAAATAAAGAATAAAAGGCAGTAATAAGAATAAAACAAGCCCTGATATACGATGTAAGATCGAGGCAATGGCCATAACTGGAAACCTTATAGTCCCCAGATCAAGATTAACTGGTCTTTTTTGATTCACTGTCAAAATCTTCCTTAAAAGAAAATATTATACCTTTCCGGACTGACAAGGCGGTTTTTTAAGACAAAGCCAATTTTGCCAAGTATTTTTGAAAAATGCGAGTCATAGACAACTTAATTATGACTAGTTTTCAAAAATGTCAACAAATTGCATAACCTAGCCTGAATTCAGTCATTGATGAATACCGCATAAAGAGCGTAAAAAAAACAAAACACCTGTGCAGTATAACACTCTGTTTTTTTGGCGCAAAGGATCAAAATTCATTGGTTTGATCCCTTCAGTTCGCTATCCCACTCAACCCATACTATTCTTTTACTAGAGAGGTAATAAGGACATACCCATGCTTGTTAAGCGCCCAATCTATAATCCACGACTTGAGTGTGTGGGCATAGAAATCATCGCCAATCGACATGCGAAGGAGCATCAACAGTTATTTGATCATTTTTCAGCGCTATTGCGCAATATTGAAGAGCACTTCCCACTTTTCATCCCCTATGCCTTTCAATTTTTAATTGAGCAACACCAACCCCCTATCAAGAACCTTATCATATTAAAGCTTCACGCAGCGGATATTAATCAATTGTGCCCTCAAGATGAACTAGAAGCTTCTAAATACCCTATCGCCTTGCTTATCGATAATCCCCAGCAACTTGCTTGGTTAAATTTTGCAGACTACATAGCCCTGACTGAGCACTTGATGTCGGCGGCGGATGTCACTCGGGTAGTGCAATACAGCCAAGCAAGAGAGCGAAAGGTAATCGCTTATGACATTAGTTCCCCCGTTAACTTTGATCGATGCAAAGCCATGTCAATGGACTATTATTGTGGGGATTTTCTTTTTCAACCCAAACAACACGCGCCTGAAACAATTGCCGCCAATAAATTAAATTTATTGGAATTAATCTCTAAACTACAACTTCCTGATACAGATCTAGAAAGTGTGGCTAACCTCATTCAAGCTGATCCCATGTTAAGTTACCGGCTGCTCAGTATTGCAAATTCAGTTGCTTTTTCGGGTTTTCAAGCAATCGAATCGATTCAGCAAGCGGTGATCCGGTTAGGAATTTTAAATCTGAAAAACTGGGTGATGGTGCTATCAATGACAAAGGTATCCAATAAACCAGCAGAACTCGTTGAATCGGGGCTTATTCGTGCGCAAATGGCGCAAAGAATTGCTGAAAATCAACCAGACATCTGCCCAAACAGTGCTTACACCGTTGGACTCCTCTCGGTTTTAGACAGCCTAATGGATGCCCCTATGGCAGAGTTGATTGATAAAATTACGCTGACTGATGAGATTAAAGCAGCACTGCTTTCCCATGAAGGCAAACTCGGCGAATTACTTTCTGTGGTTATTGCCTACGAGAAGGGGAATGTCGATGAGCAACGAGAAGCTACCTATTTAGACTTGGATTTAAATAAGATCTATATTGATTGCCTTGATCAAATTACTCAGAGCAAGAAAGCAATGCACGAGACAAATTAAATGGAGCAGCTCCTCTCTCTAGCGAGAGAAACTTGGGGCCACTGCCACGAGACGGGTTTCCCGAGGCGCAGGGGGTGGGTAACCATATCCCTTGTCGGCCAATCGTTTCACTATTCGTAGGTAATTCTCACCCCATTCACCTGGATCGAAATTCGTTACAACCACATTGTGGGCTAAGTTAATGACCGATTCGAAGGCCTTGCGTTGAGCAATAATATGCCCACCAAAGGCAACCTGTACTTCCGTTTCTTCATCAATGCCACCCGATTTTAGCCGTTCGATCAACAAATAAATCATTTTCTCGATGGTATTGAAAAGTTTACACATTGACATCCCACCCGTGTACATGTCTTCACTTTTAGAGGTAGTTAATTTAAATCCATGATCATGGATGTTATAAACAAACTCCCTTTCATTAGTGCCCGAGACAATTTCAGGTTCAATGATAATAGGTGGTGCAACTGGAGGTATCGAAGGACTGACTACATACAACTCGAAGTTAGCCCAATGCCACCACAATTGGTAGACACGCTCAACTATCGCAACAGGATCGCTGTCGATGTCGACTTCTAGACGGGCTTCAGGAATTTCGCTCACAACATCTGCCATATCAATACCTGCAATCAGCTTTTATACTATCTTAGCGCAAATTAGGTATCTGAGCACGGGCTTAAAACATCAAGAAATTGTAAAAAATGATTAACTTTGTGCCATTTGCCAGTTAAAATAACGATTTTATCAAATAGACTCCACCACTTGATAATAAATCGGAGGCTGTGCCTTACATTTAAAGCAGCTGCTTTGACAAACTGATTTTTCCTGGCAGCATGCGATTACGCCCTTGCGAAGCCAAAGATCCAACATGGGTTGTAACGCCTGAAGATCAATTTGAAACTCTCTGGCAATCTGCTGATTGCTTGCCACTCGTTGGCGACTTAAATAATCACGAATTTGTAACAGCATGAGCTCCTCCTAAATCCAGTGTTCTGTTACGCAACAATCCAAAAGCAATGCCGACCAAAAACAGCATCACCAGTATCCAGGTTATTGATTGCTGCGGGTGGGCAGAAAATGTCGCTATTTGATAAAATAATACGGCTGTGGCATAGGCAATAATAAATGACCAAATAATAGAAAACCACATGAGTTTGCGATTTGCTTCTTGGCGAATTACGGCCATTGTTGAAACACACGGAATATACAGCAAAACAAAGAGTAAGTACGCGTAAGCCCCCACCTTTCCATCAAAACGTTGAACCATCATGCCATAGACAGATTGAGAAAGCTCACTATCTGGGGCACTAGCGATAATTGGATTGACTAATGCTTCTCCTAATTGAGCAAGATTCTGGGGAATTGACCACAGAGCCGCTTGTAAAGAACCCCAAAAATCAAAATGAGCCATAGTCCCTTGTCCCACATGTCCAATTTGCGCATAAAGAGAATTCAAAGACCCAACAACTACCTCTTTAGCCAACATGCCTGTTAATAGACCAACAGTTGCTGGCCAGTTATCCTGATGTAAACCCATAGGTGCGAAAATGGGTGTTAACCACTGGCCTAATAAGGATAATAGAGAGTGGCTGTTAGCTTCACTTGCACTTACTCCTCCATCAACAGTTAACGCATTTAAGCCGCCTAAGATGACACATATTGGAATGATCAGGCGTCCGGCACGAAAAACAAAATGGCGCAGGCGCAAAGCGGTTTCTTTGACTAACCGCTTTAACGCAGGTCTATGGTAAGCGGGCAACTCCAGAATTAATGGTGAAGCTTGACCACGTAAGCTGGTCTTTCGTAAAACAAATCCCGTCAATACCGCCATGAGGATACCGATTAAATAAAGCGAAAAAACAATATTCTGGCCTCCAGTTGGGAAAAAAGCAGCCACAAACACAGCATAAATAGCCAAACGAGCACTACAAGACATGAACGGACTCATTAATACAGTAAGCAGCCTATCTCTTTCCGAATCTAGTGTACGCGCAGCCATAATTGCAGGGACATTGCAGCCGAAACCAACAATCATTGGCACAAACGATTTTCCTGGTAAACCCATAGCGCGCATGGCTTTATCAACAACAAAAGCGGCTCGCGCCATATAGCCAGATGCTTCGAGTAACGATAAAAAGAAAAACATCGACGCAATGACCGGAATGAAAGTCAAGGTCGTATTAATTCCCTTACCAACACCATTAGCAATTAATGCAATAAGCCAATCGGGTGTCTGGAAATAGGCTAACAACTTAGCACTCCCTTGAACAAAGATGGCATCAGTACTGATATCAAAAAAATCCTGAAAAGCGCCGCCAATGTTAATTGCAAACAAAAACATGAGGTACATCATGGCAAAGAAGATGGGAAAAGCCCAATAGCGATGCAAAACAATTCGATCCAATTTTGCAGTAAAATGCTCACTTGCATCACTTTGTTTTTGCTGCACATTTTTTACAATTTGATGTATTTTTTGATAGCGCGCATCCGCAAGAATAATATCGAGATCGTTTTCATCAATTTCAATTTTATCGTTGTTGCCCAAGAGTTCGTTGAGTAACTCCCGATCCCCCTCTATGATGCGTCGCGCATAGTAACTCGTATAATGCGAATCGATATTCTGGGCAAGCAGTTGTTGTTCTAAATGGGTTATGGATTTTTTGATTGATGCAGGTAGGTTTAAATTAAGCGGTTTCGCACCTTGAACAGGGTTAAGAATTTTTTGCCGTAACTCTGCAAACCCAACTTGCTTGTGAGCTTGGATCCCGAGCACAGGGGTATTTAACTCAGTTGATAACCTTTTAGTATCAATCTTTATGCCCCGCTGCCCTGCGATATCCATCATATTAAGCAGAATAATCACAGGCTTGCCTAACTCAAGAAGTTGACTAGTCAGGTACAAATGCCGTTCTAGATGACAAGCGTCGACCACATTGACAATGAGGTCTGCGTCAAGGCTGATAATCGCCTTGGCTGCGATTTGTTCATCTAGGCTTGAGCTTTGCCCAGAAGAAGCTAAAGAATAAATGCCTGGGAGATCAGTTACCTGTATTGTTTGCCCCTCTAAGGAAAAACTGCCAGTTTTCTTTTCAACGGTTACTCCTGGCCAGTTCCCAACTCGCTGGTTTGAACCGGTAAGTGCATTGAATAAAGTGGTTTTGCCGCAGTTTGGGTTACCCACTAATAAAAGCTGCGTCATATCCTTTCCCACTCCAGTAAGCCAGCTTCTTCTTTCCGCAAAGTCAATGAAGTGCCTCGTACTTCTACTTGAACAGGGCATCCTAAAGGCGCTACTCTTACGATTAATAATTCCACACCTCTTGTAATACCGAGAGATAATAACCGTCTTCGGTAGAGTAAATCAGTTCGACCAAAATCAACCAATCGTACTCGATCGCCCTTAACTAGTTCAGTAATTCGCATGATATCCAATCACAAAAGACAGATAGATTAAGTTTAACACAAATGATATCGATAATCATTCTCAATTTAGAAAAAATATGGCCATTCGATACTATCCCCCAATGAAATCATTATTTAAACTTTTCCTACAAGCCGCAGCTTGTCCCTTTGAATTTCCACAAAATTTGAACAACTCACATACGATAGCGTACTCATAGTTCAAATTCTGTGGGGAAGACAAAAGCAATAATAAACCCCACATTCCGCAGTAGAGTTTATTTTTGCTTATAAAGAGGCAAAAGCAATTCGAGCAGCGGAGAATCACTTTTAAGGAAGCATAAATAAAAAAACTACTGCAGAATGTAGGTTAAACATTCTCCTTGAACTTAATCGCTTCCTCTGAACCGGCTGTTGTATTTCCAGCGGTATAAGAGTGGGCGCCTGTCCCTGCAAGTTTCCCTTGATTAACAATCAAATAGACATCGCGAATAGGTCGACCCTCAAACCAACATTCTAATATTTCACGCGTACCTGCAGCATAACGCGCTTGTGCTGAAAGTGAAGTACCAGAAATATGTGGAGTCATTCCATGGTGCGGCATTGTCCGCCAAGGGTGATCTTTGGGAGCAGGTTGGGGAAACCAAACATCCCCTGCATATCCTGCAAGTTGGCCATTTTCACAGGCTCTGACTACCGCCTCACGATTACAAATTTTGCCACGTGCTGTGTTAATCAGGTAAGCACCTCGTTTCATTTTGCTAATCAATTGCTCATCAAACAGATTATCGGTTTCTGGGGTAAGTGGACAATGAATCGAGACTACATCACAAACACGCACTAAAGACTCCACATTGTCATGGAAAACAAGACCCAATTCCTTCTCAATCGTTTCAGGCAAGCGATGCTTATCTGTATAATGTAGTTTTACATCAAAGGGTTTTAGGCGTCTTAATACAGCCAAAGCAATTCGGCCTCCAGCAACAGTGCCAACCGTCATCCCTTCAAGATCATAAGATCGACTTGCGCAGTCAGCAATATTCCATCCTCTATCCACTACCCATTGGTGCGCGGGAAGATAGTTTCTCACTAGAGCCAAAATCATCATCACCACATGCTCAGCAACACTAATGCTATTGGAATAAGTGATTTCAGCAACCGTAATATTTTTATCAATGGCAGCTTGCAAATCCACATGATCTGATCCGATCCCTGCAGTAATGACTAATTTTAAGCTCTTTGCCTTGGCAAGGCGCTCTGCAGTCAAATATGCGGGCCAAAAAGGCTGTGAAATCACAACATCAGCATCAACTAATTCTTTTTCAAAAACCGAATTTGGGCCATCTTTATCTGAAGTCACGATAAAACGATGACCTCCATCCTCAAGAAACTTACGTAAACCCAACGCTCCGGATACGCTACCTAGTAGCTCGCCTGGTTTAAAATCAATCGTTTTGGGTGTCGGCAGGGTTTGACCATCGGGATAGCGTTCAATTTTAGGCAGATCATCTCGTGCGTAAATGCTTGGATAACCCTCGACCGGATCATCATAGAGAACACAAAGAACTTTAGCCATATTTTTTTCCTTAAAATAAGAGCAAGTTAAAAGGACCTCCGGTGAGCTATTACGCGGCAGAGCAACCCTTCTTCACCGGACAACTCACAGCACATTTTGTCGGGCAATTCCAACCACCTCCCAACGATTTAATGAGCTGGACACTTGCAAGCTGACGACGCGTGCGTATGTCCACTAACGAAAGTTCAGCTTGTAACGCAAGGTTTTCGTACACAATGACATCAAGGTAGTTAGTAATACCCCCCACATAGCGGTCATTAGCCTGCTTTAAAGCACGACTAGCGGCAGCAGTCGCAGCTATTTGACTTTGTTCTTCTTTATCAAGCCAACGAATTGCTGCTAGTCCATCCTCCACTTCTTGAAAAGCAGTAAGCACAGTTTGCCGATATTGAGCAACCGTTTCATAATAGCTTGCTTTTGCTGACTTTAATAATCCTGAGAGATACCCGCCATCATAGAGCAATACTTTTGCGAGAGGTTGAGAAAAAATCGCGTTAGGCGGCCCTAAAGACCAAAATATGCTTGGTTTAGTAAACAAATTAGCTAATGATCGGCTTTCAACACCGCCAACGGCTGTAAGTGTGATGGTAGGAAAAAACGCAGCACAAGCCACACCGATCTCAAAATTGGCAGCCTGCACACGTTGTTCGGCAGCAGCAATATCGGGTCTACGCTCTAAAAGAGTCGAGGGAAGTTCAGGATCCACTGAAACTAACTTCATTTTCCTTACCGCCGAAGGCATAGTAAAGTTGGCAGGGATTTCTCCCACTAAGACAGCAATAGCATGTTCAAGCTGGGCCCGATTTAAACGCATGTCGCTTGCTAAGGTTTTAGCATTCTCGAGTTGGGCTTGAGCTTCATCCACATCAGCAATGGGAGCTGCTCCCCCAGAATAGCGTTTACGGGTTAAATACAAGGCTTTTTCATAAGCGACTACGGTATCATCCAGAACTCGTTGGGCAGCCTCATCGCCCCTCAATCTAAAATAATCGGCAGCCAATTCAGCATGCATGCTCAGCGTTAATGCAGCAAGGTCAGAAGCACTCGCCTCCGCGGTGCTTTCACTCGCAGCGACCGTATTGCGTATGCGTCCCCAAACATCAAGTTCATAGCGCAAATCCCCTCCTACTAATAAGTCGCTGTAGCGCCTATGATTGTTAGGATTGGCCACATGCTTAGAGGTTTGCTGAGTGTTCGCATTCGTAAATCCCGATAACCAAGGCACATAGGCTGAACGCGCAACCTGGACTGCGGCTCGAGCTTCCTGGAAACGGGCAAAAGCGGCTTTTAGATCTTGGTTTGCAACGGTTAACTTATTTTCCAGGTCATTCAAGACTGGATCATCGAAAACTTCCCACCAGTGCTCTGCCTTATTTAATGCAGCTAATCCTAAACCAGGTTTCCAGCCTTTTGTTTCTTTATATTGGACTGGAATTGGCATGGGAGGACGCTGATACTTCGGTGCAAAAGAGCAACCAAGCAGTAAGCTGGTGATGAGGCTAAGTAGACTGAATTTTCTAATGCCGTATCGCAAACGCAATTCGCCTCCGTTGTAGAGTTTGCCAAGAAGTCTATTCATTTTGCCGCTGGCTCTTTAAGCCCATCATTATTATCGGGTGCTAACCTTACTTTCTGACCATCCATGAGCGAATCCGGCGGATTTAACACAATACGCTCTCCTGCTTGTAACCCCGTGCTAACTTCAACTTCATTACCAAAATCCCTACTCACAGTGATTGAGCGCAATTTCACGGTATTATTGCCATCAACCACAGCGACTTGCAAATTCTCAGATCTAAAGAGCAGTGCATTCACAGGAATACGAATCAATTTTTGCGAAAGCGGCATCTTAAAATGCATCTCTGTAAAACCGCCTGGCAAAAGCTCCCCATCAGGATTATCTGCCCAGAATTGCGCAAGCAGGGTAAGGGTTACAGGATTTATTGCGTCTGCTGTTTGGTAAAGTTTCGCAGGGAAACTTTTCCCAGGATGCTCGGAGAAATACAAAGAAACTTCCATATCCGGTTTGATATTTGCCACATAAGTTTGCGGGATTTGCACATAAGCACGTAAGCGATGCGCTTGCACAATATGGAACAAAGGAAATACATTTGTTCCACTTCCTGCGTTAATCAATGAGCCAATATCGATAGAGCGTTGGCTAATCACACCATCAAAGGGCGCAACAACCCTTTCGTAGCTGACAAGATCCCTTAAACGATCCCGGTTGGCTTGGGCTGCTAATTTCAACGCTGCTGTCGCTTGTTGGGTACTGATTTTTTCATCGGTTTCTTGTTTAGATACAGAAGCCGATTTCAGTAAGTTAACCCACCGTTTTGCGGTTATGGCTGCTATATTTTCATTCGCGATGGCAGTATTTAAATCAGCCTCTGCTTGATGCAATTGTGCATTGACCTCAGGGGCTTCGATTTCAGCAAGCAAATCACCTTCTTTAACTCGGCTACCAATATCAACATACCAGTTTTTGATATAACCATTTGTACGGGCATAAATGGTAGCATCGTGCCAAGCTTGGACGGTGGCTGGCAAAATGATTTCTTCTGCTGCAGGACCAGGCTTCGTTACGAGGGTTGCAACAACCAGGGTTGATTGAGTATTGGTATACTTTCGTAATTTTGTATTCGCTTGTATACGCGAAAAAATAATGAACAAAGCAAATAATAAAGCGAGACAAATGACCACAAGAATATTGCGCAAGAGCTTCGATTTCTTTGGCAAGTGACTTTCCTCAGTCATTCTTTTCTCCCAGCTCCTTTTTATGAAGATAATTATGAATAATATAAAAAATGGTGGGAACAAAAAACAAAGTAGCTACGGTGGCAAAAGATAAACCGCCAATGACAGCTCGTCCTAGAGGCGCATTTTGCTCACCTCCTTCACCCATGCCAAGTGCCATAGGCAACATACCGATGATCATGGCCAACGCAGTCATCAACACGGGACGCAATCGTGTTCTGCCTGCTTCAAGTGCAGAACTTAGGGGATCGTTTCCTTCCCTCATGTGTTGTCTTGCAAAGCTAATAACTAAAATACTGTTTGCTGTGGCCACTCCCATACACATGATTGCCCCTGTTAAGGCGGGAACACTTAGCGTGGTATGAGTAAGGAATAACATCCACACAATACCAGCAAGGGCAGCAGGCAAGGCGGTGATAATAATAAACGGGTCAAGCCAGGACTGAAAATTTATCACAATCAGTAAATAAACTAAAACGATAGAAAAGATAAGTCCAATGTATAAACCTGTGAACGCTTTTTCTTTCGTGTCTATTTGTCCCCGAACAACCACCGATGATCCCAGAGGGACATCCTTCTTTGTCTCGTCAAGAATTTTATTAATCGCTTTAGCCACTGTTCCCAGATCAGTATCTTGTACAGAAGCAAAAATATCAATAACAGGCTGAACATTGTAATGAGAAACAACCACCGGAACTGATAACCGTTTATTTTTGCTCAGCGCACCTAAAATCTGTGCCTGCACTCCTGTCGTTGCATTAGTAATGGGAATATTTTTTAGCGCTTGCAGCGAATCCAGGTAATATTGCGGTGCCTGTGTAGCAATCGAATAAGAAACATGATTTTTGGGGTTGACCCAAAAGTTGGGTGTTGTTTGGAAACTACCCGAAAGAGTAATCAACAAATTATTAGCAATATCAAATTGACTAAAACCTAGCTCACGCGCCCGGCTACGATTGGCTTCCACTAAAATATTTGGATAATTAAACGCTTGGCGAAAATGCGCATCGACAACACCAGGAATATGTTTTACCCGGTCTAATAACATCCTTGCGTGACGACGGTTCTCTTTTTCTTTCCAGCCGATTATCTGAATGTCGATCACGGAAGGCAAGCCAAAATTGAGGATTTGGTTCACGATATCCGCGGGCAAAAAGGAGAAAGTTACACCTGGAAATTTTTCCTGTAATTGCGGTCTTAGTTCGCGGATATAATCTTTTACTGGTTTATGGTTTTCCTTGAGAGAAATCAAAATATCAGCATCACTGGCACCATTAGTCGCTGAGTTGCTGTATGACAAGTTGATCCCGCTGGTTGGCAAACCAATGTTAGCAACAATACTGCTTAACTCATTTTTTGGAATAGCTTTACGGATTAATGCATCAATTTCCCCTGCTAAACGTGCAGTTTCCTCAACACGCGTACCTGTAGGAGCCTGAAAATGCAATTTAATTTGCCCGGCATCCACATCAGGAAAGAAATTGGATCCAAGCCAAGGGGCCAAAAGGATAAGTGAAACTAAAATGAATCCAAGAAAAGCAATCACAAATAATTTACTATGGCTTAAGGCTTTTTCCAGTAAAGAATGGTAACCATGACGGAACTGTTCAAACCGCTTTTCGAAACCTTGGTGAATACGTACAAGTGGATTGCGGATGCCGCTTTGCGATTCTTCAGGCTCATGTCGCTTAAGTAAGTATTTAGCTAATGTTGCAACAAGAGTACGTGACAAAATGTAAGACGCAAGCATTGCAAAAATAACAGCCTCAGCCAGTGGCGCGAATAAATATTGGGCAACCCCCCCAAGGTAAAACATCGGCACAAAAACAATACATATCGAGATTGTGGAAACCAAAGCAGGAATTGCGATTTGCTTCGCACCATCAAGTATTGCCGTATCCACATCCTTGCCCTGCTCCAAATTCCAATTGATGTTTTCAATAGCCACTGTGGCATCATCAACCAAAATACCCACCGCAAGCGCTAAGCCACCGAGAGTCATGATGTTAATCGTTTCACCTAAAGCAGATAAAACTGCAAGCGAAGCAAGAATCGATAATGGGATAGATAGGGTGATAATAAAAGTACTGCGCAAACTGCCTAGGAAGATGAGAATCATTAATCCAGTCAAACAGGCTGCGATAACCCCCTCACGAATGACCCCTTTAATTGCAGCAGTCACAAAGATGGACTGGTCGCCGAGCACTGATAGTTTTAATGCAGGCGGCATCATATCGCGCAACAAAGGAATGAGTGCTTTTACCCGATTCACTATATCTAAAGTTGACGCCTCACCTGTTTTAATCACTGACATCATTACTGCCCGCTGCCCATTCACAGTGACTACGTTCGTTTGGGGTGGAAATCCATCGCGAACATGAGCCACATCGCGAACATAAAGCACGCCGCCTGGAATTGCCTTTACAGGAAAATTATTCATTTCATCAACAGACTTAGGACTTGCATTCAAGGTCACATAATACTCATACAATCCTATTTTTTGTGTTCCTGCAGGCAAAATTAGGTTTTGTGCATTAATTGCCTGATTAATATCCTGCGCAGAAACGCCGTAGGTTTGCATTTTTTTAAGATTCAAATCAACTTGCACCTGCCTTAATTTACCCCCATAGGGGAAAGGCAGCGCAGCCCCCTGCACTGTAGCAAGTTGAGTGCGGATAAAATTATTCCCTAAATCATTCAGATCTTGCTCAGGTAGCGTTTTACTCGATAACACCAATTGCAAAACAGGAACCGAAGATGCGTTATAGCTTAAAATTTGTGGTGGCGTGGTTCCGGGCGGCATCATCTTTAGCAGCGTTTGACCAATCGCAGTGACTTCACTCAGAGCGTTTGCAATCTTGACACCGGGGTGGAAAAATAATTTCGTCACACTCACTCCAAGCAGTGACGAGGATTCTATGTGTTCAATATCGTTGACTGTGGTTGTTACCGCTCGTTCAAAAACACTGGTTAAACGATCAGCCATATCTTGTGGAGGCATTCCAGTATAAGTCCACAGTACGCTGACCACCGGGATATCTATATTAGGAAAAATGTCGGTGGGAGTCCGTAATATCGCTAACGGGCCAATAATTAACAGCATTAAGGCCAACACGATGAAAGTATAAGGCCTAGATAAAGCAACCCATACAAGCCACATAGCAATCCATGCAATGAAATAATAATAACAACTTAGGAACAGCTAAGCTTATCATTATACTCAGCAAATTTACAATAAACTCGTTAAATCATGTTCGTGCCGCCAAGGGTGGCGCCGCAAATAATCCACTGCCTGCATTTCTTGCAACCGGCTTAAAGTGCGCTTAAATTCCTCTTTCACCTCCCCCTGAACATACAAACTGTCTAAAGGTACAGCTGCCGAAATAATTAATCTTATGCCGCGATCGTATAGCACATCGACAAGATGGATTAACAAAAGCGCAAACACTGTATCTTTTTCACCTAGTTGGGGAATTCCGCTGACAAACACCGTATCAAAACGCTCAGCTATTTCTAAATAATCCAGATTACTGCGCGGCAAATTGCAAATCACTTTAAAATCGAACCATATTTCCTGTTTGCCACATTTGATAAACGGGATACCGCGATTTTGAATTTGCAATACACCATTCTCTTGCACAATTTTCGCTAATTGCTCGAACTGCGCAGCTAAAATTGCATCGTTCTTTTCGTTTAAGGGGCATAAATAGGTCTCAATCAAAGGTTCTCTGCCAAGACGATAATCCCTTTGATGACTTAAGCTAATCACTTCACACCGATTTTGGATTAACTTGATTGCCGGAAGAAACCGCTTACGTTGGACCCCGTTTAGATATAAATCTTCCGGCCGAGTGTTCGCAGTCACGACCAAAATGACCCCGTTCGACAATAAGGCCTTTAAAAATTCGGCTAAGATCATCGCATAAGCCACATCGTGAACAAGGAATTCATCAAAACAGAGCAAACGAATACTTTTGCCAATATCTGCAGCAATGTGGCGTAAAGGATCTTTTTGCCCTTGCCGCAATCGTAATTGTGAATCAATTTGTTGCATGAAGTGGTGGAAATGAAACCGAGCCTTCTGTTGTTCGGAAGCATATTGATAAAACAAATCCATCAAATACGTTTTCCCTACACCTACTGGGCCATGTAAATAAATTCCCTTTATTTTTTCTTTTCGCCAAGGAAGCCAAGACTTAGGCCGAGCTAAATCATCAACAAGTCGCTGCATAGACAGTAAAATCTGCCGCTGTGCCGGATCATCAGCAATATCGCCGCGCGCAACAGCAGCCTCATAGTGCTCTATCAAAATCATCGTTTGACAACCTGTGCTAAAATCGATTTAACGAGTTGCTCTTTAAGTTCAATCAACTTGCCATGGAAAAAATGGCTTGTTTCCGCAAAACGATGCGTCGGTAAAGGAGGGGAAATTTCGTTTGCAAAATCAAGGACAAGCGATAAAGGCACAACTTCATCCTCGTCCCCCTGCATAATTAGCCAGGGATGAGGAGGAGTAAATTCGCGGTAATTATAGTGGTGCACCGGAGGAGCAATTGTGATTAAAAGCTTAGAGTCTGCATGGGCTGCGGCGCGATACGCAACATAGGATCCAAATGAAAACCCAGCAAAAATAAATTGGGCTGTCGGTATTTCCTCCTGGCAAAGGTGCATTAACGCCAACATGTCTTCGCTTTCTCCTTGGCCTGCATCATATACTCCCTCTGACAGGCCAACTCCGCGAAAATTAAACCGTAAACTGGGAATCGCCAATTCCTTACACGCACGCGCCATAGTCGTGACGACCTTATTATTCATTGTGCCGCCTTGCAATGAATGCGGGTGTCCAAGTAAGGCAATACAATTCGTCATTGCATTTGCCGGCATGGTTATAACCCCTTCGAGCTGGCCAATTAAACCCGAAAAAACAAAAGGATGGTCTCCTGGGGTGTTTAATTTATCAATCAGAATCATAAAAATGCCTAATTCACAAAAAATGGAAATCATAACCCATCTTGCATTTTCATGCGCGTCATTTATGATCGCAGTCAGCAATTACAGGGTTTTCTTGGTAATTGTAGCGCATCGACTTATTCATAAGCGGTGACCCTTTAATATAATCCCTACGGAGGACTTGATCCATGAGACAGGTACCTGTTTTTTTATGCTCCCCTGCCTTTCATCTGCCATTTTCAAATTTAAGGAGGTCAGCATGAAAGTCCATGATTTCAAACGAAAAAAGCAGCAAAAATCGAAAATAAGCATGCTGACTTGCTATGATTATCCCTCTGCCCGCATCATCGCTGAATCAAATATTGATTGTGTCCTCGTTGGCGATTCAGTAGCTATGGCAGTGCATGGTCACGAAACGACGATCATGGCAACGATAGACATGATGGAACTACATACCCAAGCTGTGGCGCGTGGTTTGGAAAACCATTTTTTAATTGCGGATCTTCCCTTTTTAGGCCACCGCGCATCGTTATCGGAGACCATTGCTAATGTAAAGCGTCTTCTGCAAGCAGGAGCGCATGCGGTAAAAATAGAAGGGGGCGACCCAAATACTTGTCAAACCATTTCCTACCTTGTTGCGGCTGGCGTACCAGTTATCGGACACATTGGTTTAACGCCACAATCCGTCCATCAATTAGGCGGTTATAAAGTGCAAGGAAAAGAGCAAGAACAAGCTGCGCTTTTGATGCAACAGGCCAAAAATTTGGAGGCCTCAGGATGTTTTGCTTTGGTCATTGAGTGTGTACCTCAACAATTGGCAAAGGCAATTACCGATTCTTTAGCAATTCCCACTATCGGTATTGGTGCGGGAGTCGATACAGATGGGCAGGTATTGGTTTGGCATGATCTCTTAGGCTTACAAACAGAGTTCAAACCCAAATTTGTAAAACATTATTCGCAAACTAAAGAAATAGTGCTAGCAGCAATCAACGCTTATGCATACGAAGTGCACCAAGCCGAGTTCCCAACTGCAGAGCAAGCATTCTAGGTAAACCCAATCCACTGAGTAGGTTGGGTCGCGAACCTAATCTACTCCTTCACAATTACCATACGATTCATCAGGAGTTTTTATGCAAGTTTTTCATGATGTTAACGAATGGATAGCCTTTCGTCAGTCTATTTCACCGAATTCATCAATTGGCTTTGCTCCCACTATGGGGAATTTGCATGCAGGCCATCGTTCATTGTTTAGTATCTCTAAGCAAGAGAATGATTATACGGTTACTAGTCTCTTTATCAATCCAACCCAGTTTAATCAGCGCGAGGATTTCGCTAATTATCCTCGGACGCTCACCGGGGATCTGGAACTTCTTAAGTTAGCAGGTGTCGATTTTTGTATACTCCCCAGCGAACAAGCCATGTATGCAGACGGTTATCGCTACCAATTACAAGAAAGTAAACTTTGCCAACTTATGGAGGGAAAACAAAGGCCTGGGCATTTTACCGGTGTTCTTACCATAGTGATGAAATTACTTAACCTTGTAAGACCAAATCGAGCTTATTTTGGCGAAAAAGATTATCAACAGTACTTGTTAATTCGTGATATGGTTAAAGCTTTTTTTATGACTACCGAAATCAAAGCCTGCCCTACAATTCGCGAAGCGAGTGGCCTAGCTTACAGTTCTCGGAACAATCGCCTTTCCCCTGCCCAGCGTGTTGAGGCAGAAAAATTTGCTGGAATTTTTCATCAAGGAAAATCCTGCGAACAGATTAGCGAAGAACTTAAAAACCATGATATTACCGTTGAATACGTCGAAGAATATGAAGGCCGACGCTTCGCTGCAGTAAGAATCGGTGATATTCGTTTGATCGATAACTACGACTTAAATTCTGTATTTTAAGTTTATATTCCGCATTCGAAGTCTTGAGATTTCGGGAATAGGAGAATTAACTCTTTACTGATTTAGCATACGTAGCAATCGCCGCAGCAATCACTGCGGCCTTGTGTTGGGGAAGGGATTTGTTCGAGTAGCGTAGCCACTCGGGATGTGTATCAACTAAACCAGTATGCAGCTTACCTTGCTGGAATTCCTCTGATTTTAGCATCTCGAGATAATACGGAATTGTTGTTTTCACTCCAAACAACCTCATTTCTTCAAGTGCTCTGCGGGCGCGGCAAATTGCTGTAGGCCAATCTAAACTCCAAACAGTAAGCTTAGCGCATAAAGAATCAAAATCTGGAGGAATTACATAGCCTGTATAAATTGCACTATCCGTTCGAACCCCTGGACCTCCTGAGGGGTAATACCGAGTAATCCGACCAAAACTCGGGAGAAAATCATTTTGAGGATCTTCTGCATTGATACGGAATTCAATAGCGAAACCCCGCTGAGAAATTTGTTTTTGCGTCATGGCCAGTTTTTCCCCTGCAGCAATGCGGATTTGTTGCTGCACGATATCAATGCCCGTAATTTGCTCAGTAACAGGATGCTCAACCTGTAAGCGCGTATTCATCTCTAAAAAATAAATCCGGTTATCCTCATCTAATATAAATTCAACCGTACCGGCATTTGTATAACCCGTCGCTTTGGCTGCTTTGATAGCATAGGTGTAAAGTAACTGTCGAGTAGCACCATCCATCTGCGGGGAGGGAGCTATTTCCACTAATTTTTGATGACGGCGTTGGATCGAACAATCTCGTTCGAATAAATGTAAAACGTTACCGTAATTATCTGCCAGTATTTGCACCTCAATATGACGGGGATGATTGATGTATTTCTCCATGAACACCTGGGCTACCCCGAAGGCTTTATTCGCTTCAGACTGGGCACGTGCATATTGTTGGCGTATCTGGTTAGCATTCTGGCAAAACCTAATCCCACGCCCGCCCCCACCGAAAGTTGCCTTCAACATCACAGGATACCCTAAATGTTCTGCACAAGCGATTGCTTCATCCACCGAGCTTAAACTTTTGTCACTCCCTGGAATAACGGGAATCCCAGCCCGCTCCATCGTTTGTCTTGCGGCTACTTTCGAACCCATCATTGCAATAACCGTAGGAGATGGGCCAATAAACACAAGTCCAGCGTTCTCACAAGCTTCTGCAAAATCTGGATTTTCGGATAAAAAACCATAACCAGGATGAATCGCCTCACAGCCAGCTGCCTTAGCACATTCGATAATTCGATGGCCATTTAAATAAGCTTCCAGAGGGCTTGCGCTTAAACAATGTGCATGAGAGGCACGTTTCACATGCAAAGCAAAGCGATCGATTTCACTGTAAATCGTTACAGCGGCAATTCCCATTTCTTTACATGCGCGCACAATACGCAGAGCAATTTCCCCGCGATTGCTCACTAGAATCTTCTTAAACATTTGGCACCTAGCTATTGTTCTGATCCAGAGAACCCACCACCACTGCAAAGTTTGATTCTATTCTTGATGGCAGTGAATCACTTTTCAAAGTGCATCGTCTTCTAGTATAGCAAGCGATTTGATTGGGATTAGCGATACCTCACCAAGCCATTATGGTTTGACTATAATAATTTATAAGCCCTAAAGAAAGCTATTTTTAACCTGGAGGCTAATTCATTAATGGACCTAAATTCTCTCAAGAAAGTAGCCTTCTTTTCTAAGCATAAAGACGGAAATTCATCCTTAGCCAACAAGATTCTTGCCGACCAAATTCGATTGTTTTATAAGCAAAATTCCTTTGGAATAATTATCCATTTTTTGGCGGCAATTTTTCTTGCAGTATCGTTATGGAACGTGAGTGCAAATTATCTAGTCATATCGTGGCTTTTTTATATGTTTCTGGTCTATACATCCTGGTATGTCATTACCCATTATTACCGACAAAATCAGAATTTAGCGACCAAGTACATTTGGTTCTGGTTACTCGCATTTTTTGCCTTTATTGCTGGTGTAGGATGGGGGTTTGCCGGTTCAGTATTAGTTCCTGCGAACAATCTTCTGCATCAAACTTTTGTGCTAATTATTATCTTTGCCATTACAGCCGGCTCAATTCCATTTTTCTCCCCAATTACATTCATTTATGCGCTGTTTCTTTTCCCCACTATCATCCCATTTGTTGCTTGGTTATTTTTCCAAGGCGGCGTTTATATTCTTCTAGGATTATGTGGACTAATCTATATACCCATCATTTTTGCCTGTTGTTATTTCGTTAATAAATTTCTGATTAATACATTGACGTTACGTTATAAAAATATCAACCTTGACACCCTTAATCAACTACTCGAAGAGCGTGTCAGTAACCGTGCAAACGAATTAGAGAGAGCGCTGGCGATTACTAAATCGACACTAGAGTCAACCGCAGACGGCATTTTAGTTATTGATCTTAAAGGTCATGTGGAATACTACAATCAAAAATTTTTGGATATGTGGCAAATCCCTCAAATCTTTATTACAAATCCAAATTTACAATTTTTTATTAGTGAGGCCTTAAAACAAATAAAGAGCCCAAATGAATTCCTGAAAATTTTAGAAGAAAATACAAGCAGTCCATCCCATGAGATTTTTGATGAAATCATTATTGACGAAAATAGGGTTTTTGAATGGTACTCTAAGCCTCACTGGATGCGTAATATAATTGTTGGTAGAACATGGAGTTTCCGTGATATTACGTTAAGAAAACAAATGGAACGGCAGTTGGCTTTTCAAGCCACGCATGATCTTCTCACTGGATTACCAAATCGAACTTTATTATTCGATCGAATTAATCAAGGAATTGCTTATGCCAAACGCTATCAAACCAAATTATTTTTGCTATTCCTTGATATCGATAACTTTAAATTAATTAATGATAATCTTGGTCATAACATAGGTGATATTTTATTAAAGGAAGTCGCCAAGCGATTAACCCAAAATACACGCGAAAGTGATACAGTAGCACGCTTTGGCGGCGATGAATTTATTATCTTATTTATCACGAATAAATACAGTGATGTAATAAAATTAACCCAAAAAATGCTCGATACAGTCACAAGGCCTATGCAGCTTTCGCATCAGGAAATAGTCGTGACCGCAAGCATCGGTGTGAGCCTTTATCCCAAAGATGGCACAGACGCAGCAAATTTACTTAAAAATGCAGACATTGCAATGTACCTTGCTAAAAACCAGGGGCGCAATAACTACAGACTTTATGATCAATCAATGAAGAGACACACTGAAAAAAGCCTGGCAATGCAAATTGAGCTGCGTAACGCCTTAGCCAATAATGAATTTTTCTTGCTTTATCAGCCAATCATTGACTTAAAAAGCGGACAAATTGTTGGTGTTGAAGCGTTAGTTCGCTGGAAACATCCCAGAAAAGGAGTTATACATCCCCTGCAATTCATTCCTATCGCTGAAGAATCGAGAATTATTGTGCCTTTAGGGGAATGGATTTTTCGCAACGCCTGCTTGCAAAATAAAGATTGGCAAAATAGGGGACTTAAACAAATTTATGTGGCTATTAACGTATCTGGAGTTCAATTGACGCGAGAGAATTTTGTCGATCAAATTGAACTTGCTTTAGATGAGTCAAAACTCGATCCCAAATACGTGGAAATCGAATTAACAGAAACTACTATTATGGATAATCGGAAACAAAATTTACAAACCCTGCAACAATTAAACAAAATTGGCATTAATTTAGCTATTGATGATTTTGGTACAGGTTATTCAAGTCTAAATTATTTACGAGCATTTCCTATCTCAAAGCTTAAAATTGATCAATCATTTGTACAAAATTGCATCCACGATTATAGTGATGCTTCTCTTGTCGAAGCAATTATTGCAATGGGGCATGGCCTAAAACTTAAGGTACTTGCTGAGGGTATTGAAACGGTTGAACAACTACGCTTACTAAACCAATGTGCTTGCGACGAGGGACAAGGTTTCTTATACGGCCAACCGATGAGCGCAAAAGCCTTTGCTAAACTTTTAAGTAGTAATTTGCAATATGACCACGAGAATTAGAATCTGTTGATAATTGGTTTTGCGAAGCGAAAAGCGCTTATTGCAGCTTTGAAATATTAATTATAAGTAGCCCCTAATATTCCTCTTCTACCCCCGGGCAAATGTCTCTTTCGCCAAAGTTAGGCGCTTTTCCACTTCACCTAATTCAACCTTCAGTTGCAAGACGGCTTCGATATTACCTTTAATCTGTAGCTGCAGCAGTGCTTTTGCCATTGCTTCTCGCTGTGCTGTTAATCGATTAATCTCTTGTTCTAAGGATTGTAGCCATTGTTGACGGGTGCTTATGCTGTTTAAACCGAAACTTGGTTTTTCTTCAGTTTTTGGCTTATTTTCCTGCAATTGGCACAAAGTCACTAAGATATTAATTTTTTGCCTGATTCGATACGCGAGATAGTACGCACTCGATGCCGTTCTTTTCTCAGATAATGCTTGGATATCGGCTTTGATTTCGTTAATGCAGGTTGCAGCATTCATTTCTAAGCGTGGGCGAAATACACCTTTAGGAAGCGATGACGGCGAAAGTGCAACTTTGAGAGTGCTTATTTTCCATTCCAGCTCGGGTAACCGCGAAGACAATTCTCGCAATAAGGCCTCATTATCCATATCTGAACTAGTGCTTTAAGCAGGCTCAGATTCTAATTGCCGTTGCTGTTGCAAAGCCAATACCCTCGATTGACGCCAAGAACAAATAAAAGGAGGCAAGCACATCAAAATAAGCCCCACAACCAGAGTGGCTTCATAACGGCTGATGCTACCCACATTAATGCCTTCCGGGGGCATAAAGCTCACACCCAAAGTGGTTAATGCGCCCACAACGCCAATACCACCAACAAGCAGCATACCAAATATTCCCCCAGGAATACGGAACGCCCTCGGTTGATCAGGTGCGCTGAACCGCAATTTAATTGCAGCCGCAAACATAAGCAGATACATCAACATGTACAACTGGGCAGCTAAGGCTGTTAATAACCAATACGACCCGTTGACTGTGGGCATAAAGAGAAATAGGGCGGATAAAATCGTTACAATAATCGCCTGAGTAAGCAGCATCATCACCGGCGCACCTTGGCGGTTAGCACGTTGGAACAACTCCGGTAAATTACCATCTTCTGCGGCAACTAATAATCCTTTTGTCGGCGCAATAATCCAATTACTTACACCGCCGAGCCCCCCTAGTACTAACATCACCGCAACGATTGGCATAAACCAAACTAAGTTGTATTTGGAGAAAAAGGCATCAAAGGCCTGCATGATGCCTGCAACCAAATTAATGTCTTGTTGGGGCAGAACCACTGCAATAGCAAGTGAGCCCAAAACTAAGGTACTTAAGATAATTAACACCGAGTAAACAAGTGCACGTGGAAAAGCGCGCTGGGGATTGTCCACATCGTTGGCGTGTACCGTGGCGATTTCAATACCACAAAAAGACATCATGATGGCAGTAAGCGAAACCCAAAGTGATCTGTCTTGCCAATGTGGGCTAATACTTTGTGAGTCAAATTGCACTTGCAAAGGATTACCACCAAGCACCCAAGCAGCCCCTAAGCCAATAATTAGAGCCATGGGCAATAATAAACCTGACAGTGCACAGATGTTGCTGAATAAAGCTGAAGAACGCATGCCTCGCAAATTGACCAGGGTAGCCCCCCAAAAAGAACTCACAATGACCGTCCAAAGAAACCAAGGGTTGGATGCCATGGATGGATTGATAAGATAACCCACAGTTCCTGCGACGAAGGATAAAATCGTTGGATACCAGATGACGTTTTCTATCCATTGCAACCATATTGCGAGAAACCCTGTTTGTTTTCCGAAGGCTTCTTTAACCCAAATATAAATTCCACCTTGTTTTGGCCAACCTGAAGCAAGTTCGGCTGAGACTAGCGCTGTAGGAATTAAGAAAAACAATGCCCCTAAAATGAAGAAGGAAATTAACTGGCTGCCAAACAAAGCTGTGGCAGGCAAATTACGAATACTATCCACCGAGCCTACAGTAATCATTGTTAAGCTAAAAATGGTCAATGCGTGCTTGTTAGAATTCATTGCATTCCTTCTTTTGCTGTTGCAAATACTGCATACGTCCCTTTATACAGGACTTATATTTTACAGGGCGATCAGTAAGTTGGGCTAAGGCCAAGCCAGCGCTGTAAACTGTATTGTACTGGGACAAGCTTAAGGTAACCTTAATAATCGTGTAAAAAATAATCAAAACTGCCTTACTGTACTCGAGTCTGATTAGTTTGTAAATCACAAGTTTCGAAATAGAGAAACACAATGAGGCCCTTCTGTCTATAAAAAGAATTCCTCATTGTGTTCGCAGAGGTAATGCTAATTCAATTTAACTTCCAATGCATCCTGGAAAACTTCGGCCAGTTCACTACGGTTATAACTCTCACCCTCTCTCACATCGAGTTGGCGTGCATAAAAACGACCAGCATAATAGTAGGCATCAAGCCCATACCCATTTTCGGATGAAGTGCTTGGTTGCGGGCGTTCAATATAGCCTCTTCTTTCTCTAAGGTTATAATGTTTTTTGCCATGATGCTCACTTATGAGGGCATGAGTCTCTTGATCAGTCTTAAGAGTATCGATAAGCTGCCCATAGCTTCCAGAGCAATCCTGTACGTCTTCTATGACTGTTTGCGCAAAAGCCAGTTTTTCCTCAGAGAGATCCTTTTTGCGGAATATCGCGGTGATTATTTTCTGCAGCCAGCTGGTCCTGGAGAGAATATAATCCAAGAAAGGTTGATAGAGTTTTTGTTTAACTTCACGAGAAACTTCGCCTCTTGCTACCATTGATTCTTGGCCGTACTCTCTCTTTAAATGAGCAATAAAACGGACTGTTTTATCATTTAGGATTTTTGCACCTTCCCAGCGATCTATTGCCTCTTCAACAGTACCCTCAGTTTGAGTTAATAATGTCTGTTTTAACCCTTCTAAAGCAGGAATGTCCGCTCTCGCTGGGTTGAACCAGTTCCAAATTGAATTTAACTGTTTTAGACGTTGATTAATTTCATCGATTGCAGCAAAAACGGGGTCTTCTATAACAAAAAGCTCTTTTAACCCGTGGCCAAGCTGTTGTGCAAAAGCTTCCTCTTTCGCCTCTCCCGCTTCATTTGCTTGCCTTAAAGCAGAATCGTAGAGTCTATAAGCAACAAAAGCATCATATTCCTCTCTCTTCTGGTGAAGATGCGCTTTTTTATAAGCATCTAAAAAAGGGATATTATTTTCCACTTTCTTACCAGCGCGATAACCTTCTTTTGCCAGCTCAATCATTTTAGCAAAATCTTTTCTCGATAAATGGGCCATTTTGTTTTCCTTGCAATCTAGAACAATTAAATCAGGAGGGCATATTTTACCTCAAAAGCTACAAAAAAACCTAACTATTTATTATTTGCTATTTTTGCAATAATTTTAATCATTTTTGTGCGTCTTTATTTGCTTTTTTTTTTTTACTTTTTATGAGTACATTACCGCCCAATTTAAGCGGCAATTGACTCTTACCGCATTTGGATATAGTTTGTTTCGACAATGATAATAATTAAGATTCAAGCCTTAAACAGGCATTAAAAGTGGTGCCAAATAAATTTCACTCATCACTATGGCAACGTATATTCAATGAATAATCTTCTCTTTCATGTCTTCATCTTTCTTGCCGCCGCTTGCATTATTGTACCTATTGCCAGTCGTTTCAAACTTGGCTCGGTCTTGGGCTACCTCATCGTTGGGATACTCATCGGACCGTTTGGCTTTAAATTGATTGGCAATGCTGAGCAAATCATGAGTTTTGCTGAATTCGGTGTCATCATGATGCTCTTTCTCATTGGCCTAGAACTTGAACCAGAAACATTATGGCGATTGCGCAAAGCGATAGTCGGCTTAGGAAGCCTGCAAGTCCTTTTCACCACAGCAATTCTCACAATTTTTGGCATCCTTTTAGGTTATGATTGGCGCGTGAGTATAGCAATCAGCATGGCCTTATCTTTATCCTCAACTGCCCTCGTTTTACAGATGCTGCAAGAAAAAAATTTAATGCGCACGACAACAGGCGAAACCGCCTTTGCGGTGCTATTATTTCAAGACATTGCGGTGATTCCCATTCTCATCATTATGCCCTTACTGGTAGCCAAAGGAATTACTCCGGTACACCAAAGCGGCTTGCTTGATGCCCTCCCAAGCTGGATTCAGGCAGGAATTATTGCTGGTGTCATTGGCACTGTGATTATAGTAGGCCATTATTTATCCCATTATTTTTTCTACATGATTGCCCAAACCAATTTACGCGAAGTATTTACCGCGACATCTTTGGCTCTCATTGTCGGCATCACCTTGCTCATGGAAGCCATCAGCATTTCACCTGGACTCGGTGCGTTTATTGCCGGGGTAGTGCTTGCCAATTCAGAATACAAGCGCACTTTAGAAACTGATATTGAACCTTTTAAAGGGTTATTGCTCGGATTGTTTTTTATCTCCGTTGGCATGAGAATGGACTTTAGCATTCTCGCCCAAAACCCAAGTTACCTATTAAGCATTGTCTTCTTCCTGATTTCAATTAAAGCAATAGTCCTTTTATTGCTGGGCCGTTTTTTTAGATTAACCCGGCTACAAACAATAGGCATCGCCCTTTCTCTCTCCCAGGGAAGCGAGTTCGCTTTTGTTTTATTCCAATTTGCTCATACTTCCAGAGTAATCAGCGAGGAGACTGCGAATTTTTTTATTCTGACAATTGCCTTATCCATGGCTGCGACTCCTGTTCTGCTATTAATTTACACTCGCTTTATCATTCCGCGATTTATGAGCAGTTTGCCTCCTCGATATGATTCAATCAATGAGCAAAATTCAGTTATTCTTGCAGGTTACGGCCGTTTTGGTCAGATCATTGGCCGCTTTCTTACTGCCCAAGGAATTAAATTAACCATCTTAGAAAATGACCCAGAGCAAATCGAATTATTGCGCAAATTTGGCTATAAAGGGTATTTTGGTGATGCCTCACGTTTAGATTTGCTTAAAAATGCTGGCGCGGATAAAGCCAAACTGCTTATTGTCGCCGTGGACGACGCAGACACCAGTTTAGAGATAGTAAAGCTCGCGAAGGAAGAATTTCCTCATCTCACTATCTATTCTCGTGCGCGCAACAGGCGTCATGCTTATGAGCTGCATAAAGCAGGGGTTGATTATTTTAAACGCGAAACGTTCGATTCATCATTGGCAATGGCGCAAGAGGTCATGAAATTTTTAGGACATAATCCCGAAACCATGCGCAGAAAAGCAAATGCTTTTAAACAACATGATGAATTAGCTTTAGTTAAATCGTTCGATTTTTTTGAAAAAGAACATGAGCTTATCAGTTTTTCCCGACAATCGGCGGGCGAACTTGAACGTATACTGCAAGAAGATCGTGATTCTTCGATCAAAACAAGGAAGCAATAGTAAAATAGGTGTATTAGGATAAGCTGGATGGGGTTTGAAAGCGTGTAGCTACAACCCCATCTTATTCACTAAGGCATTTTGATTAAGCATTATCCTGTTTATTATACCGCTCGACGCTCGATATGATTTCCTGATGAGCCGCTTCTGGACCTTCCCAGCCGTTTAATTTTACCCATTTTCCTTCTTCTAAGTCTTTATAATGTTGGAAGAAATGTTCGATTGTCAGCAGCAAATGGCGAGGTAAATCTTGATAAGTCTTAACTGAGTCAAACATTTTAGTCAACTTGCTCGTGGGAACAGCCAATAATTTTGCATCAACACCAGCCTCATCAGTCATCTTAAGCATGCCAACCGGACGGCAAGGAATTACACCCCCACTGATCATAGGGACTGGAGTAATAACCAAAACATCAACTGGATCTCCATCCTCCGATAGGGTATGGGGAATGTAGCCGTAGTTTGCAGGATAAAACATTGCTGTTGACATGAACCGATCAACAAATAACGCTCCAGTTTCTTTATCAACTTCGTACTTTACCGGCGCCCCATTCATGGGGATTTCAATGATAACATTAACTTCGTTTGGAACATTACGACCGCTTTTAATCTCCATTAAGCCCATTGTTATATCTCTCAGTTTAAAAAGACTCGCTATTATGCGCAAAATGAGAATAAAAGGCAAAATCTAACCTATTTTTTATTGTTGGGCTTTGAATTTCAAATAAGGTCTGTTGTCAACTCTTTTGTCAGGGTATAATCGCCAGTTTAGCTAAAAACCTTCAGGACGATCATGAGCTGCTTATTTTGCAAAATTGTTTCAGGGGAAATTCCAGCTACCGTGGTATTTGAGGATCCAGAAATAATCGTGATTCGAGATATAAGACCACAAGCGCCAACCCATTTATTGGTACTCCCTAAGCAACATATTGCTACAATTAATGATACAGACAGTAAGGATGAACAACTTTTAGGGCGAATGATCCTCACTGGCAAAAAAATGGCTAAAGCCGAACAGATCAGTGAGAATGGGTATCGTCTGGTTTTTAACATTAATTCCGGTGGCGGGCAGGAAGTTTACCACATTCATTTACATGTATTAGGTGGACGTCAAATGACATGGCCCCCTGGTTAGGACAAGAGACATGCAAGAACTATACAAACAAATTCTAGAAGCAATTGGTGAAGATGTTGAACGGGAAGGCCTAAGAGGCACTCCTGATCGCGCAGCGAATGCGTTTCGCTATCTTACAAAGGGCTATCACGAAAATCTTGATGAAATAATAAATGATGCCTTGTTTGACTCCGATATGAGCGAAATGGTCATTGTCAAAGAGATTGAAATGTATTCCATGTGTGAACATCATTTGCTCCCTTTTTTAGGTAAGTGCCATGTCGGCTATATGCCGAATGGCAAAGTTTTAGGCTTGTCTAAAGTAGCACGAATTGTCGACTATTTTGCACGTCGCTTGCAAATTCAAGAGCGATTAACCATAGAAATAGCTGATTGCATTTCATCGATTACTAATGCCCGTGGCGTAGCGGTAGTCATTGAAGCAAAGCATCTTTGCATGATGATGCGTGGTATTGAAAAACAAAATTCAGTGATGACCACTTCTGTCATGCTCGGTGAAATGCGAGACAATTCAGCCAGTCGATCTGAGTTTTTGCGCTTAATTTCTAAAAGTTAAAATTAGTGAGGAAGCAGGATGCTTCTTCCTAGCCCATCAAACGAACTCACATATAGTTAAATTAATTTAAATCCATTTTGATCAATTTATCTCATTGTTTTCTATACTGATAATAAATCACCTCATTTCAATTTGAGAATTTATCTTTACAAGGAGGTTGCAAATGCAAAAGTTAAGCATTGCTGCACTATCTTTTGTTTTGATTGGATGTACAACGGCCGGCACTGGAAATCAGGCGTTTCCTGGCCCGACCGTTTCTCCAGTTTTGTTCGATAAACCATATGGCTCCTCTGCTCCTTTAAGCAAACCAAAGGTAGTTTTTACCGATCAAAATGAAAAACCCTTGGATATGAAAGACATTAATGCCATCAATGCCGCAATTGCTGCTGAGCGAGGCCAGGATTGGGCTCCTCAGGAAGATGTCATGCAGCAACTCATGACAGACGAAATCTAACCGTTTCTACTAATTCGGTGGCTATCAAATTAATCATCCTTAACTTGTAAGCCATCGGAACATTTAAATTCCGCAAGCATCATTAACAAAGGATTGCATGAACACAATCTAAATAATGCATTTTCGTCTCACCAGTTAGGGTTGCTTGGATATAGCGCAGCCGTAACCCAGGATTCAATCTTTGATTTCCTCAGGTTAGGCTGCACCTACAATCAGCTAACTCGCTACTCAGCATTATTAGGATGAGATGAAATTACTCTTCTGAAGTAGATTGAGGTTGCGCATCCTCTGAATTTGCATCAAGTTCTGCTGAACTCTCAACTTCCTCTTGGACAACTGGCGTTTCCACTTGAGCCGCTTGCGGTTTATCCTTCCATTCCAGTTTTACTCTTCCTTGCTTATCGATACCAGCGACATATACTTCAATCTCTTGACCTTCGCTCAGCACTGCTTCAACTTTTTGAGAGCGATCAGAACAAATTTGTGAGATATGCAAAAGGCCGTCTTTGCCCGGTAGCAAGTTTATAAAGGCGCCAAAGTCCACAATTTTACTTACCTTGCCTTTATAAGTTTGCCCAACCTCAATTTCTGCAATTAATGCTTTAATTTGTCGCTGCGCCTCTTCCAAAGCTTCTGCATCGGGAGAAAATAATTGCACTACACCACTGTCATCAATGTCAATGGCAACACCGGTACTTTCAATTAGCCCTTTAATTGTAGAGCCGCCTTTGCCAATGATGGTTCGAATCTTGTCCTCAGCAACCTTCATTGTAGCAATTCGGGGGGCATGCTTAGATAATTCCTCGCGATGTTCGGACAGAGCACTGTTCATTACTCCCAGAATATGGGTTCGACCTGCTAGAGCTTGATCCAGTGCCTGCTCCATAATTTCTTTGGTGATTCCTTTGATTTTAATATCCATTTGCAAGGCTGTGACCCCTTTTTCAGTGCCTGCTACTTTAAAATCCATGTCACCTAAATGATCTTCGTCACCGAGTATATCAGTCAAAACAGCAAACCGATCCCCCTCTTTAATCAACCCCATCGCCACACCAGCAACTGGCGCTTTAAGAGGAACACCTGCGTCCATTAGTGCTAAGCTGGTTCCGCAAACTGTAGCCATTGAACTTGAGCCATTAGACTCAGTAATTTCTGATACAACTCGGAGGACGTAAGGGAACTCGCTTGCTGAAGGCAATACTGCCATTAAGCTGCGTTTGGCTAAACGGCCATGGCCAATTTCCCGTCGTTTCGGGCTACCTACCATACCAATCTCACCAACTGAGAAAGGTGGGAAGTTGTAATGCAACATAAATCGATCTTTAGATTCCCCGGTAAGGCTGTCTAATAGTTGCGCATCACGCTCGTTGCCTAAGGTTGCGGCCACAATAGCCTGTGTTTCGCCGCGTGTGAACAATGCCGACCCATGAGTTCTTTCCAAGAATTTTGTCCGAATTGCAATTGGACGGACTGTTTTTTGATCACGTCCATCGATCCGTGGTTCGCCATCAAGAATGCGGTTACGCACTATTGATTTTTCCAGAGAGCTAAGGACTTCAGCAATTTGATCCTCTTTAAGTTCTTCACGCTCGGCAATTAGTGTATCAACAGTTTGCTGCCTAATTTCGCCAAGCCTTTGATAGCGTTGTGTTTTATCTTTTATCAAATAAGCTTCGGTAACTTTATCAGTCGCCAACTCCATCACGCGAGCTGTGAGTGCTGTGTCAATCGGTGGAGGCGTCCAATCCCAAGGTGTTTTACCAGCTTCTGCTGCCAGCTGGTTAATCGTTTTAATAACACCTTTCATCATTTCATGGCCATACAAAACCGCCCCAAGCATAATTTCTTCGCTTAATTCACGGGCTTCTGATTCAACCATGAGAATCGCATCTTCGGTACCGGCAACAACTAAGTCAAGCTCAGAATCAACCATTGCTTTAAAGCCAGGGTTCAACAGATAGATTCCGTCTTTGTAGCCAACCCGTACAGCTCCAATAGGACCATGGAAAGGAACTCCTGAAATGGCTAACGCGGCAGAGGCACCAATCATAGACAGAATATCAGGTTGCACTTCTGGGTTTAATGACATGACAGTCGCAATAATTTGCACTTCATTATGAAAGCCGTCGGGAAATAGCGGTCTCAATGGTCTGTCCATTAAACGGGAAATTAAAGTTTCCTGTTCGCTTGGACGCCCTTCCCGCTTGTTGAATCCTCCAGGAATTTTACCTGCTGCATATGATTTTTCCTGATAATTCACTGTCAGAGGGAAGAAGTCATTGCTCTCAGCACCTTCCTTCTTGGCAACAACAGTAACTAGTACTTGTGTACCTGCCATACTCACAAAAACAGCACCATCTGCTTGTCTTGCTATTTCGCCAGTTTCGAGCACAAGGGTGTGTTCGCCGAATCGTATTTCTTTAGTGATTTTAGCCACGTAAGTCACCTCTTTAAATTGAATCCCTAAATCGCAGGACAATCTTGCTAAGGAGCTGAAGTGCATCTTAAAGTTTTTTTGATAATTTCAGTGGTATAACCTTTGGAATTATCAAAAAAACTCTAATCTCACAGCTTCCGCTTCCTCGCGTCAATTCGTACGCGGCAATTAGGGTAGTAATAACAAAAAAAGGCGCAGATCTGCGCCTTTCACGAAATTAGAAAACTGAGCAAGTTAATCCTATTGCACATATTCTTGAAATCAATAGGAGTCTCGCAAACCCAGGTTTTGGATCAGCGTTTGATAACGCGCTTGATCATTCTTTTTCAAATACTTAAGCAGCTTGCGGCGCTTGTTTACGAGTTTTTGCAAGCCTCTTCGTGAATGAAAATCTTTTTTATTGTCTTTAAAATGTTCTGTTAAATACTTTATGCGACCTGTCATCAATGAGACTTGTACCTCAGGCGAACCCGTATCATTTTCAGCTCGCTTGTATTCATTAATTATTTCTGCTTTTTGTACGCTAGTTAGCGACATATTCACTCCTGGAGATAAGCTATGTATGTTCTTTCAAAGGGGAGCATTCTACCAAGGCAAGAACACAGACACAAGTGTTAGTTAATAATTTGTGCAATATTTTACGTAAGTGCCCAATCCTACTAAGGGATGCCCGTATTAGGCCCGTCATAGACAAACCATTAACTCAAACTCGTAGCCCGTAGGATCAAAGATGTCTAATCCCTTGATCGTTTGATAGTCCCATAAATCAGAATGCTAGCAGGCGTTTAACGCTTAAATTGCCTGCGTTTAATTCACCTAAGCCAATGAAACAGTTGTTATTATAAAGACGAACACAGCCACTTGCTTCATTTTTCCCTATCCAATCTAAAGCTTTTCCTTGGCGCAATGCGGATATTTCATCATTACCTAAATCTAATCGAGGTAAATAACTCACCGCTCGCTCCATTGGTAACAAACAATCAACTAATTCCTCTGGTGATTTTTGTTGTAGTTCGTCTAAAGTATACATTTTTGCATTGCCAAAACCTGCTGTGCTCAAACGGTGAAGCTTAGTCACATGGGCTCCGACACCCAATAAGTCGCCAATATCTTCGACTAAATTACGAATATAAGTTCCCTTTGAGCAAGAAACCTTGATTTCAAATTGATTCCCGCTAAAAGCAATTAACTCCAATTCATGGACGGTAATTTCCCTCGCTGGACGCTCAATGGTGATCCCCTCTCTTGCATATTTGTAAAGGGGGGTTCCTTTATGTTTTAGAGCAGAAAACATGGAAGGAACTTGTTTAATTGTGCCTTTAAATTGTTTCAAAGCAATCAGTAAATCTGACTCATTTAATGTAAAGGGCGGTGTTGTTTTAATAACTTCACCTAACACGTCCCCGGTATTGGTTTTAACTCCGAGAACCCCAGTAGCTTCATAGCATTTATCTGCATCCAAAAGGTATTGGCAAAATTTCGTTGCCTCGCCAAAACAAATCGGCAACATGCCTGTCGCTAGGGGATCCAAACTTCCAGTATGCCCTGCCTTTTTTGCCCTATACAAGCGCCTGACTTGTTGTAAAACCGCGTTGGAGGACAATCCCTGGGGTTTATTTACCAATAAAATACCATTGATTACTCTATTACACTCAACTTTGGTCATCTTTGTTATCAGGAGAGTTTAAATCGTCAATTAATCGGCTTAGCCGTCTGCCGTACTCAATGGATTCATCATAAACAAAATGAAGCTGTGGCACCGTGCGCAATTTCACGCTTCGCGCTAACGCTGTGCGTAGATAACTTGCTGCCGAATTCAAAATGGACGCGGTTTTCTCTTTATCCGCATTTAATGCGGTAAAATAAACTTTTGCGTGCCCTAAATCCGCGGTTACCTTTACTGATGAAATAGTGATAAAAGCAGGTAGGCGCGGATCTTTGATTTCTTGCTGAATAATTTGCGACAGCTTGCGTTGCATCATTTCTGCAACGCGATCTATTCGCTTAAACTCGTTACTCATAAATCCCGCTTAATTTCAATAGTCTCAAACACTTCAATTAAATCGCCAGCCTTAACATCATTATAGTTCTTCACCCCAATACCGCATTCAAGACCTTGACGTACCTCAATGACATCATCTTTGAATCGTCTTAGTGATTCCAATGTGCCCTCATAGATAACAACGTTATTTCTAAGCACACGGATCGGATTATTCCGCTTCACTGTTCCTTCTACAACCATGCAACCGGCAATAGCGCCCAATTTCGGTGAACGGAACACATCTCGCACTTCAGCAATACCGACAATTTCTTCTTTAAACTGTGGTGCGAGCATACCAGAGAGAGCCCCCTTAACTTGATCCACAATATCATAAATCACGCTGTAATAATGTAAGGATACGCCTTCTTGTTCAGCTAAGCGCTTAGCTCCACCGTCAGCACGAACGTTAAATCCAATTAGCAATGCATTGGAAGCAATAGCCAAATGAACATCAGATTCGGTGATACCTCCCACTCCGCTGGCGATGATTTCGACCTTGACTTCATCCGTTGATAGCTTAACTAATGCATCAGCAATAGCCTCGACAGAACCTTGTACATCGGCTTTCAAGATGACATTAAGTACCTTAGCCTCTGCAGTTGCCATGGTCTCAAAAATACCTTCGAGAGTGGTTTTTTGGCGTCTTGCCAGTTTTACGTCTCTGTATTTGCCTTGTCTGAATAGAGCTACTTCACGTGCACGTTTCTCATCGGGAACAACAACTGCTTCATCACCTGCATGAGGAATGGCAGAAAGACCGAGCACCTCAACCGGAATAGAAGGGCCAGCACTATCGACATGAGTGCCATTGTCGCTTACTAATGCACGAACACGCCCGTATTGTAATCCAGCAAGTAAAATATCACCTTTGTGAAGGGTTCCACTCTGGACCAAAATTGTTGCCACGGGCCCACGACCTTTATCGAGCCGTGATTCAATGACCACTCCTTTGGCAGCACCATCAGTATTGGCTTTTAACTCCAAAACTTCAGCCTGTAGCAGCACGCCATCGAGGAGCTCATCAATACCTGTTCCAGATTTCGCGGAAATTTTGATAAACATGGTGTCACCGCCCCATGCCTCTGGAATCACATCGTAACCCGATAGCTCATTCATAACCCGGTCAGGATCCGCATCCGGCTTATCCATTTTGTTAATAGCAACAATAATAGGCACATTGGCTGCTTTCGCATGCTGAACTGCCTCGATTGTTTGCGGCTTAACCCCATCATCCGCTGCCACAATCAAAATTACAATGTCAGTGGCTTGCGCACCGCGTGCACGCATTGCAGTAAAAGCGGCGTGACCGGGCGTATCGAGAAAGGTAATCTTGCCCTTCGGTGTCACAACGTGATACGCACCGATATGCTGAGTAATTCCACCTGCTTCGCCTGCAGCAACCTTAGTTCTACGAATGTAGTCAAGCAATGACGTTTTACCATGGTCTACATGGCCCATAATAGTCACAACGGGAGCACGTGATTCCACATGGCTACCTTTGCTTAGAACATCATCAAGATTTTCTTCGATTGCATCTTCTTTAATTGGCCGTGGCCTATGTCCCATTTCTTCAACCACAATGATTGCAGTATCTTGATCAATCACCTGGTTGATGGTAGCCATCGCTCCAAGTCCCATCATTACTTTAATGACCTCAGCAACCTTGACGGACATACGCTTGGCCAATTCAGCAACAGTAATGGTTTCGGGTATAAGGACATCTCTAACTACAGGAGCTGTGGGCATCGCAAAACCATGCGTCAAAGCCTCTTCTGCCTCACGGTATTTTTCTGATTTTTCATTTACCTTTCGCTTTTTTGCCTTACTACGTTTATGGCGAATTTGCAAGCCATGCTCATCCTCATCACGCTCAGGCACTTGGTATTTGCTCTTTTTCTTCCCTTTTCGATATTCCATATCTGAGTCCACGTCAGCCTTTTCCATATGCTTTTTCCGGGAACTTTTTTCAATCTTTTCTACTGGAATATGTGCTATAGGCTCTTCAATTGCACCAAGCTCAAGATCCATGATGTCAGTAGCAATTTCAGGTTCCGCGCTCTCAATTGAGCTCTCTTCTACTTGCTCTTCAGCAGCTTGTTCAATAGGCTCAGGCATATTTTCTTGTGTCGGAGGTTCCGACTCTGAGGAAATGTTCGCTTCGTGGGCTGGTTCTTGAATAGTTTCAGCTTCAACGCTCGTAGGTTCAACAGCTAATACCTGTTCTTCTTCTTGCTCTGCTTCGTGCTCCGCTTGTTGATCGATGAGTGCACTGCGCTTAACGTAAGTACGTTTTTTACGAACCTCGATGTTAACTGTTTTTCCACTATGGACATCGTGGCCAATTTTGACCTGCGTCAAACTTTTACGCTTAAGTGTAATGCGCTCTGGAGTCGTGCGTAACTCTCGGTTAGCGCCACTCTTTAAATGAGTTAGCAGGATTCGCTTCTGCTCTTCATTGACCGTTTGGCTATCACTGGTAAATGATAATCCTGCTTCCTGTAACTGGGTCAATAGGCGCTCAACAGGGATACCAACGACCTGCGCCAATTGTTTAACCGTCACATCCGCCATAAATTTAACCCCCTTTCAGCAATTCGAAAACATTGAATTGCTCAATTCAAATAAATCATACGCTGGATTCAGCGCAAGAAAAGTAAGGCTGATCGGTGCCTCAATGATCTTAGTTAATTATACTATTCAAACCAAGGAGCACGGGCTTTCATGATTAATTCACCCGCTTTCTCTTCAGTCATTCCTCGAATATCAAGCAATTCATCGACAGAGTGCTCAGCCAATTCTTCCATCGTGGTTATTCCTTTAGCTGCTAAACTCTCGGCTAATTCTTCTGTCATTCCTTCCATTGTTAGAAGGGAATCTGAAGGACCAGCTAAACCTTGTCCAGATGTTAGCGCTTGAGTCAAAAGAGTATCATTAGCTCGATTTCGTAACTCTTCGACAATCTCTTCATCGAATTCTTCGATGGCCATTAATTCTTCTTTCGGGACATAGGCAATTTCTTCAAGGGAAGAGAATCCATGAGCAACTAAAAGATTGGCTATTTCTTCATCAATTTCTAGAGCAGAAGTGAATAAATTAACGATTTTATTAGATTCTTCTTGAGTTTTGCTGTTGAATTCTTCAACAGTCATCACGTTTAGTGTCCACCCTGTAAGCTGGCTTGCTAACCTTACATTTTGACCGTTACGGCCAATAGCCTGTGATAATTGATCCTTTTGTACGGCCAAATCCATCGTATGGCTATCTTCATCCACCACGATTGATGAAATTTCGGCTGGAGCCATTGCATTAATTACTAGCTGAGCAGGATTATCATCCCAAAGGATAATATCAACTCGCTCGCCGCCTAGCTCACTGGAAACCGCCTGTACCCGAGCTCCGCGCATTCCAACACAGGCCCCTACAGGATCGATACGCCCGTCATTAGTCTTAACTGCAATTTTAGCACGATTCCCTGGCTCACGCGCAGCCGCTTTGACCTCAATCACATTCTCACCGATTTCTGGAACTTCTATACGAAATAGTTCTACCAGCATTTCATTACGAATACGGCTCACAAACAGCTGTGGTCCACGGGCTTGTGGAGTAATTTCATATAAATATGCACGAACCCTATCATTCGGCCTAAACATTTCATTAGGTAGCATTTCGTTGCGCGGCATGAACGCTTCTGCTTTTCCACCTAAGTCAATGATAATGTTATCTCGAGTAACTTTTTTAACCGTGCCATAAACAAGCTGGCCTAATTTACTTCTAAATTGGTCAACAATCTGTTGTCTTTCAGCTTCACGAACCTTTTGCATAATGACCTGTCGCGCGGTTTGAGCAGCAATTCTACCAAATTCGATAGAAGGCATTGGCTCTTCAATACGCTCACCAACCCCGATCCCTGGTACACGCTCTCTTGCCTGTTCTAAAGTCAATTCCCTTTCTGGGTATTTAAGTTCATCTTCTGTTACTACATCCCAGTACCTAAAGGTTTCATAATCGCCGGTCCGTGGATTAAGCTTAACTCTAACACCAATATCTTTATCAGTGAGTTTGCGAGTAGCAGATTCAAGGGCCGATTGGATTGCTTGCAGAACAACTTCTTTAGTGACCCCTTTTTCGTTTGATAATGCCTCAGCAACTAATAACAATTCTTTGCTCATTGTTCGTCTCTCACTCACCTATCAAGTTTGCTTTTACTATGTGGGAAAATGGTATCTCTAGCTGCTCTTCTCCCACTTTTAGCATCAATACCTCTTCATCTACATTTACAATAGTGCCTGTTAGTTTACGACTGCCATTGATTGGCTTGAATAGTTTTACCTGAATGTCTTGTCCTAAATACCGCCCATATTGCTCTTTATAAAATAGCGGGCGAGGTATACCTGGGGAAGAAATCTCCAAACTGTAGTTTCCCGAAATCGGGTCTTCAACATCCAGGAAAGCGCTTATTTGTTTACTTACTCGTTCACAGTCGTCAATGCCAATACCATCTTCTTTGTCAATGTATACTCGTAATAGAGAGTGTTTTTTTTGCGGTATGTATTCGCATCCCCATAATTCGTATCCGAGATCATTAATAAGCGGCTTTAGCATTGCTTCAATTTCATTTCGTATCATATGCTACTCATTGCCCCTATTCTCTTACCCACATGCTTAGAAGGCCAATTTTTGTTTTTATCAGAACCATTCACTCATTATTCATGAATAAGCTGCGTTGCTTGGATCTTCCTTCCATAGAAGCTCTACTGCTGAGAAGAATTGCGTCTGCGGCACGGGGTGACTCATCTCATTTACCGACGTGTACATTCGTGTTCCACACTCTGTTTTTTCGCATTTCTCCTTGCAGCGGCATCCGCATGAAATCTATTTTTTGACTAAACAAAAATATTTCTGCACAGGAATATGGATCCTCAAGCCAGGTTACACTCAATACTATTTAGAACCGATTGTTTTAACGAGTCTTCTCTTGAACCTGGTAACGTGTTAATTGATTCCCCTATCGACTGTCTGACTAAATTCAACGCTGGGACTAAACATCAACATGTAGCACCCAAAACCACTGAATTAAGCATAATAAAAAACCCCAATAATGGGGTTTTCAATAACTTGGTAGCGGGGGCAGGATTTGAACCTACGACCTTCGGGTTATGAGCCCGACGAGCTACCAGGCTGCTCCACCCCGCATCAGTTGAAGGCAAGTATACTCACCCTTCCTTAATTTATCAAGTTTTTTATAGAATACCACAAATTAATCAGCCACTAACTCTGATCAGTTCACTTTTAGTTACAAGATGGGGTAGCGTTTCGCTCAATAACAGCATAAAAATGAGCGCAAAGATAGAGAGAAAGTTTGTCTCTCTTATAAGGCCACAGCTGCGTTGTACTTTTTCTGCATCTGGTATGGCTCCTGAAAGCCAAATTCTAAGGCCGCGGCAATTCACCTTTCAGCTAATTACCTATGAAACCTAAACTCTGATGTCAAACCCCTATCCTCCAGAGAACGCATTCATGCACACAGTAATTAAACCTGAAGGGAATATACCAAAGTATAGCAAAGCGAGGCAGTTAACAGAGAAAACAAGATTCATTGCGACAGACAGCTTAACAGGGGTGTTATCTGTGGCCTCATCAAAGTACATGACTTTAACGATCCGTAAATAATAATATGCACCCATCACAGCAAAACAAAGTCCAAGTACCGCTACCCAAGTTAAATTGACATCGACTAAGGCTTTTAAGACAAGCAGCTTAACAAAGAATCCAACAGTGGGTGGCACACCAGCCATTGAGAACATGACAATTAACATCATAAATGCAAGCCATGGATTTCTTTTATTCAGTCCTTTCAAATCATCAACATTCTCAATCTCTAAGCCTTTATTAGACATTAAAATTATTAGTCCAAAGGCTGCGGCTGTCATGATCGAGTAAATCAGTACGTAGTATAAAGCTGATGCGTATCCTTCAGCGCTTGCGGATAAAATACCAAACAAAGCGTAACCGAGATGCGATATCGCTGAATAGGCTAAGAGTCGTTTTATATTATTTTGTACGATGGCAAATAAATTACCTAATCCTGTAGATAAAAGGGCCATCACAAGCAGCAACTGTTGCCATTGGGCAGCCAAATCCGGTAATCCCAAACCTAAAACTAATAGCCGCATGGTCATACCCACCGCTGCAATTTTTGGTGCAGTACTAATGAACAAGGTCGCTGATGTTGGCGCGCCTTGATATACATCAGGTGCCCACATATGAAAGGGAACTGACGCTAGCTTAAAACCGACTCCGGCGATTATAAATACGAGTGCGAAAGATAATAACGAACTTTGTTGTTGAGCCCAGTTACTGGCAATGACATTGGCGATTTCCGTAAGTTCTAATTTGCCTGTTGCCCCATAAATTAAGGACATTCCATACAGCAACATACCAGAGGCAATAGCCCCCATGACAAAGTACTTAAGAGCAGCCTCTGTTGCTTCGCTGTTTGTGCGGCGAATAGCGGTCATTGCATAAAGAGGAAGGGACAATAGTTCGAGCCCTAAATAGATCGTTAATAAAGAATGTGCTGACACGAGGATCATCATGCCGAGAGCTGAAAATAATCCGAGTACATAAAAATCACCGGAAGGCATTTGTCGCTCTGTAATATAATACCTTGAATAGAAAAAGCTTAGAAAAACTGAAATATAAATAAATATTTTCATTAATTGAGCAAGATCATCGCTTATAAATTGACCGCCAAGTGTTATGATTTTAAAGTTGCCCACAAACAATATACTAATGAAGGTCGCCAAAGCTAAACCGATCGAAGCGCATATCAATGTAAGCGATGGGTATCGATGGCGAAAAAAAAGATCAACGAGCAAAGCAAGGCAAGCTGTGACCAATACCACTATCTCAGGTAAAGCAATATGCACGTTTTCAAGTAATGCTGTCATCATGTTTGTTTAACCTTATTGGCTAACAGTCTAAAAGGATTGAACTTTTAGACTGGAGTTAATTTTACAGAGTCGTCCAATTCCCCTACTGGAAACAGCCCAAATTAGCCGCTTACACAAAATCCGAAACGGGGGACTTGATTTAGCAAAAAAATTACAGCTTTGTTTTGCCAGCCTGTGCTAGTGTATGGCTCACTGATTGATGCACATAATCCAGCATTGGCTTAGGATAGACACCTAATGCTATAACCATTAACGCTAATAATGCATAGGCACTTATTTCAAAACCAGAAAGATCCTTTAACTTTGCAACTTTTTCATTAGCTATAGGACCAAAAATTACTCGTTTATACATCCATAAAGTGTATGTGGCACCTGTGATTAATGTGGTTGCTGCCCAAAAGCCAATCCAGAAATTGGATTTGATGCTGCCTAAAATCACCATAAATTCACCAACAAAACCTGAAGTTCCTGGCAATCCGGCATTTGCCATGGCAAAAAGCATGAAAAAGGACGCGAAAATTGGCATTGTGTTAACAAGTCCACCCAAATCTTTGATTTGTCGCGTGTGCATTCGATCATAAATATAACCTACACCAGCAAAAAGGCCGCTTGAAACAAACGCGTGAGAAATAATAATCACAATTGCCCCTTCGAGGATAAGTCCAGCATTATTCAAACTCGACTGATGTGCAATATTGAAGATTGCAAAGCAACCCAATGTGACAAAACCCATATGCGAAATTGACGAATAGGCGATTAATCGTTTCATATCCTTCTGTATAATTGCAACGAGACCTATATAAACGACAGCGATAAGTGATAGAGCAATCATTACCATTGCATATTTACTACAAGCATCGGGAACGATTGGCAATGCGAAGCGAATAAACCCGTAAGCACCTAGCTTCAACAAAATTGCAGCTAGTACAACTGAACCACCCGCTGGGGCTTCAGTATGCGCATCCGGCAACCATGTGTGCACAGGAAACATCGGTATTTTTACAGCGAAACCGAAGAAAAAGCCGATTAATATCAAGGTTTGCGCTGTCATACTAAGTTTAAGCGCATAGAATGTTTCAATTTTGAAAGTTCCAGCCTGATACCCCATGTATAGGAAAGCGGCAAGCATAAGCACAGAGCCTAAAAAAGTATAAAGGAAAAATTTAATTGCGGCATATACTCGGTTTGATGATCCCCAAATACCAATGATTAAGTACATAGGAATTAGTGTTGCTTCCCAGAATATATAAAAGACAATTGCATCTGTTGCGGAGAATACTCCGACTAGCAAACCCTGCATAATAAGGAATGCGGCCATGTATTGGCCAACTCGATTTTGAATACTATCCCAGGTAGAAAGAATCACGATAAGGTTAGTAAAAATACTTAACACAATAAGGAGCAGGGATAAACCATCAATGCCTAGGCTATAGGTAATTCCCAAGGCTGGCATCCAGGATATTTCATCGATATATTGCATACTGTAAGTATTAATATCAAATCCAGAAATCAATGGAATGCACATGATTAACGTTAAAATAACCGTGAATAACGATAAATAACGCGATACATTAGGATTCTTATCATCGCCGGTAAGAAATACGAATACTCCCCCGATGATAGGTAACCAGATCAATAAATTGAGCAAATGATGCATACCTTCACCTTATAATCAGCCAAGTAACAACCAGCATAGGAAAATAAAAAGACCTAATACCATAAAAGTTGCATAATGGTATACGTATCCACTTTGTATGTTCCGTCCTATTTGTGCAAACCATCTAATCGTGCGGGCTGCGCCATTAACGACCATTCCATCGATAAGCCTTTGATCACCTGTCTGATAAAAAAGCCCGCCCAGCGCTTTAGTACCTCTAACGATCACATGATCATTAAAAGCATCAAACCAATACTTGTTTATCAAGGCACGGTAAATCCAAGAAAAGGTTTCAGTTAACTTAGTTGGAATTCTAGGCAGGGCAATATAACAAATCCATGCCACAAAAATTCCAGCTATCACGAGCCAAAAGACTGGAGTTAGGATGGCATGTACAGCGGACTCCATTGGTGAACTTACTTCACGGGAAATCTCTGACAGAACATTGTACTGAGGTAGTACAAATAATGACTCACCGAAAATTGAAGGCGTATTAAAAAGCATCGGCATATAAAGAATATATCCGATGATTACTGAGGGAATGGCTAACAGGACCAGTGGAACCCAAACTACCCAGGGGGATTCATGGACGTGTGATAAGGTATGTTCATCCATGCGTGGCTCACCATGAAAAGTCATAAATAGTGCTCTAAATGTATAAACGGCCGTTACAAATGCACCGATTGCGACACAAAAATAGGCATATCCGGAACCTGGAATTTCTGATAATTTTGCTGCTTCAATGATTGTGTCCTTTGAATAAAATCCTGCGAATGGCGGTATCGCGCAGAGTGCCAGGCATCCAATGACAAATGTAACGTAGGTGATTGGCATTTTACGCCATAAACCTCCCATTTTGCGCATATCTTGCTCATGATGCATGCCGATAATCACTGAGCCCGCCGCTAAAAATAGCAAGGCTTTAAAACAAGCATGTGTGAGCAAATGGAAAATACCAGCACTAAAAGCAGATGCACCCATCGCCACCATCATATAGCCAAGTTGCGATAAGGTTGAGTAAGCAACCACCCGCTTAATATCATTCATTACTATGGCTAAAATACCAGTAAACAGGGCCCCCGTGGCGCCGATGACTATAATGAAACTCAGTGCTACTGTTGATAGTTCGACCATTGGAGAAATCCTAGCTACCATAAACACGCCTGCAGTCACCATTGTTGCTGCGTGGATTAATGCAGAAATGGGCGTAGGGCCTTCCATTGACTCAGGTAACCAAACATGAAGTGGAACCTGGGCAGATTTACCCATTGCCCCAACAAAGAGCAATAAGCAAGTTACAGTGATTACCGACCAAGGATGACCGTTGAATAATTCAATCGATTGACTAGCTAAGCTATTAGCACTGCGAAAAACAATATCATAATCCAAACTTCCGGTATAACTTAAAACCATTCCTATCCCTAGGATAAAACCAAAATCCCCTACGCGGTTTACAATAAATGCCTTCAGACTCCCTTGAATAGCAGACTCCTTTTGATACCAGAAACCGATCAGCAGGTAAGAAACCAACCCTACACCTTCCCAGCCAAAGAATAATTGCAGAAAATTATTGGCAGTTACCAGCATCAGCATCATGAACGTAAATAGGGAGATGTAACTAAAGAAACGTTGATAACCATCATCATCAGCCATATAGCCGATGCTGTAGATGTGCACCAAAAAAGATACAAAGCTAACGACTACGAGCATAATCGTTGTAAGCGGATCAATTAGGAATCCTATATTAAATGTATATGGGAATAAATCACCGCCATTTGCCCATGTATAAATATTGACGTTAACAGGTTGAGAGTTACCGCTAAAAATTACCGCAGCAACATAAATGGATAGTAATAGCGAGATTCCCACACCAGCAATAGTGACTGTATGAGCACCAGTACGGCCTATTTGATTACGAAAAAAGCCTGCAATTATTGACCCAAACAAAGGTGTCAGTACAATTATTAGACATAGTTGTTGTATGCTCACGTTGTTAACCTTTTAATTGATTCATCTTATCGACATCGATATTGCCCCTATTACGGAATAGCAACACCACTATGGCCAACCCTATAGCCGCTTCCGCAGCTGCGACTGTTAATATAAAGAAGACGAATGCTTGCCCTGCGACGCCACCATAAAAGTGAGAAAAAATAATAAAATTAGTATTTACTGCTAATAGCATCAATTCAATGCACACCAACAAAAGTATGACATTCTTACGATTTAACATGATGCCTACGAGGCCTAGGCCAAATAAAATCGCTGCCAATATCAGATAATGGTTTACTGGTATCATTTATATTCCTGGTGTTATTTCTCTGGCTTCATTTTGATAAGTTTTACTCGATCTTTTGGATCTGTCATGATCTGCTTTACGATATCCTGGCGCTTAGAGCGAGTTGCACCTCTGTGGGCTAGTGTCACAGCAGATATTATTGCAACCAAAAGAAGAGCCGCAGCAATTTCAAATGCAAGTACATAATCGGTATAAAGCACCAGCCCCAGTCTTTCCGTGTTAGAAGGCGGATTTACAGGCGCTACATACCCTTCATTCTGCGTCGTTTCATGGTAAATTTCCGCGGCACTGCTTTTCTCAACGCTGGTTGTAAAGCTGCCTTCGGGTACGGCAATTAGTAATAATCCAACGAGCAAAGCAACTAAAATGAGTGCAAAGGGTAGATATCTAAGAAAATTGGTTTTCATTGACTCAGTATCAATATTTAGCATCATCACCACGAACAGGAATAGCGTCATCACTGCCCCGACATATACCAACACGAGGATAATCGCTAGAAACTCTGCCTCTGCCATGATCCAGATAGCAGCACTTGCAAAGAAGGTGACTACCAGAAAAAGCACACAGCGCACAGGGTTCCTTTGAGTAATGACCATCAATGCCGACAGAACTGCCAATCCTGCGAATCCATAAAAAACAATTTGTGTAAGTAAATCATGCATTTTTGAACCCCGTTAGCGCCATTTTTTATCAGCTTCTCTGTCTGCAGCTAATTTTTTTTCCATTAAATCACCAACTGCAAGTAATTTTTCCTTGGTCATGATGTTTTGCCCACGTTCGCTGATGTGGTAATGGTGGATTGGTGTAACAACGATTGAATCAACTGGACATGATTCTTCACACAATCCACAGTTGATGCATTTAAACATGTCGATATCATATCGTGTGGTACGCCGTGAGCCATCTTCTCGGGGCTCGGATTCTATTGTAATTGCAAGTGCGGGGCATATCGCTTCACATAATTTACAAGCAATGCACCGTTCCTCGCCATTTGGATATCGGCGTAATGCGAGTAATCCACGAAAACGCGGTGATAAAGGGGTTTGCTCTTCTGGGAACTGCACGGTCACTTTTTTCTTGAAGAAATACCACCCTGTCACTTTCAAACCGGACAGTAATTCCAGTAGCAGAAAGCTGCGAAGATAATGTTTGATGTATCGGTATGCTCTTTTCATTAGCCTGCTCAGTTAACTGGTTAAAACCACGGTTTCAGTTGTGTCATGACCATTAATGCGGTAACGATGACCCACACGATAGTCAATGGAATTAACATTTTCCATCCTAACCGCATTAATTGGTCATAGCGGTAACGAGGGAAGGTTGCCCGAATCCACAAATACACAAATAAGAAGAATGAGATTTTAGCCAATAGCCACACAAATCCTGGTACAGGATAGAAAATTTCCTGTAGAACGGGTATACCTTCAAAGGGAGAAAGCCATCCACCAAGGAATAGTAGGGACATTGTTGCTGAAATTAGGATCATACTGGCATACTCAGAAAGGAAGAATATGGCAAACCCAATTCCCGAATATTCCACATGGAAACCTGCAACAATCTCAGATTCGCCCTCAGCCAAATCGAAAGGAGCTCGATTCGTCTCGGCGATTCCTGAAATCCAAAACGCCATGAAAAGAGGTAACAGCGGGATAAACCACCAGTGCCAAATGCCGCCGTGTTGTGACATGACGATATCGGTTAGATTCAGGCTACCTGCAGCCAGTAGGACACCTACAATAGAGAAACCCATTGCGATTTCGTAGGATACTGTTTGTGCCGCACTTCGCAATGAGCCAAACATGGCGTATTTTGAATTTGATGCCCAGCCAGCAATCAGCACTCCGTACACACCTAACGAGCTCATAGCAAATAGATAAAGCAAACCGGCATTAATGTTGGCAAGAACTACCCCTTGGGAAAAGGGGATCACTGCCCAGCCAGCTAAGGATGGCGCTAGCGCAAACAATGGCGCAATGATAAAAAGATATTTGTTCGATTTCGTTGGGACAATAATCTCTTTTGTGATCAGCTTGAACAAATCTGCAAAAGGCTGTAGTAATCCTCTGATGCCAACGCGGTTAGGCCCTATCCTAACTTGAATATAACCAATCACCTTTCGTTCTGCATAGGTCAGGTATGCAACTCCAATAAGAAGTGGAATTACAATGACTATAATCTTTATTATTATCCATAGCAAAATGCCAATGTCTTGTAGCATATCGTTACCTGTCTAGCGCTTGATTGTTATTGCAGCAAAGGAATGTCCTAAGTCTGCGGTTTCTGGCATTGCATTAGCCACCCATACCACGTCAGGTGCTATGCGCTCATCGCGTTTAAGCGGCAATGTTATCTCAATATCACCTTGAGATACAGTAGCAACTTCATCTAATTTCAACCGATTAGCTGTGCTTGGGTGTATTCTTATACAAGCAGATTCGGATGCTGCGCAAATTTGTAATGCTTGGGCATTCCGCACGATCTGGTCGCAACGGTATAGTGGCCATTCGCCGACCCTAACCATATGCTGGTTACTTGGCGGAAGCGACTCAGGGAAGTAATGCAGACCTTTCACCTCTGGGGTTATCAACACGATTGATTTAATCTCATCCCGGACTTCTTCTGATGAGACGTAATCAAAGCCCTTACATTGAAGTAAATTTCCAAGAACTCTTAAAATCTTCCATGCTGGACGGGATTCTCCATGAGGCTTTTGTGCCCCCTTAACCGATTGCCATACTCTGTCAACATTGATGTAAGTTCCTGATGTCTCTGCATACGGTGCCATTGGTAAAATCACATCGGCATAGTCGTGCATTGATTCATTTTCGAATGCGCTCAGCATAACCACAAATTCGGCGCCTAACATGGATTGTCTTGCGCGATAAGGATTTGCAAAATCAAAACCAGGCTCTAAACCCAAGAGAAAATAACCTTTCAATTTAGCATTTAGCGCGCTTTGTACATCCATACCAATCGTGTCAGATGACTTAGCAGCAACTGTCCGATGGGGCAGCATACCGGCTAAGCAGGCTCCAGCGGTATTTGCGCCAGTAGTTAGCCTTAACACTTTAACCTGATTTTTCTCTTCTATAACATGAATTAAAGTGCGCAATAAGGCCGCATCAGGATGATTTTCACAAAGAGCTCCGGTAACGATGGCAGCATTTGGTTGTTTTAACGTTTTCGCAATGGCAACTGTTGCCCCATCAGGCTGTAGACCTATGAGTAACTTTTGCACTTCGTCTGGCAACTCTGTTACGTTCTCTGTCATTGCTAAAAGCAGTTTCGCTAACTGCATTGGCATGTCTTGTGGAGAAACAATTATTTTCTCAGTCACATCAAAGCGGTATTCATAGTCCACCGGATTAATTGCAAAAAGCTTTGCCCCATTCCTAAATGCTTTGCGCGCTCGAATTCCAGCGAGTGGTACTTCCCTATCGATATTGCATCCAAAAAGAAGGATTGCCCGCTGATTTTCCAATTCACTGTATTTCAATGAACTACTCGGCATTGTTGGCTGATGATCCTGATCACGAAAATCAGTTTGTTGAATACGATGGTCAAGGTTATTTACGCCAATCTCACGCATTAACTTTTGTAATAAATAAAGCTCTTCAAGAGAAGATGAAGGCGAAGCAAAAGCAGCGAATTGCTCTGGTCCATGTTGCTTAATGATGCGGCTTATACCCTCGGCAGTAAATTTGAGAGCTGATTCCCAATCGACTATTTCCCACTGGCCATTTTTCTTTATCCGTGGCTGGCTTGCACGGGCCTCGCTATTTAATCCTAAATAGCTAAACCGATCCCTGTCTGAAAGCCATGTTTCATTAATTTCTTCGTTTTCTCTTGGCACTGCTCGCATCAATTGATTTCGGCGAGTATGTAAATAGACATTTGAACCCAAGCAATCATGAGGTGCAAGACTCTCATGTTGAGTCATTTCCCATGCTCTTGCCGTAAACCGGTAAGGTTTAGACGTGAGCGCGCCTACTGGGCAGAGGTCTATAATATTTCCAGAAACTTCTGAGGTAATACTGTGTTGCACATAAGTACCAATTTGCATATGTTCACCGCGGCCTGTTGCACCTAGTTCACGCAAACCAGCAACCTCTTCCCCAAAGCGTACACAGCGCGTACAGTGAATGCAACGGGTCATTTCTGTTGCAATCAGAGACCCTAGGTCATCATCAGCAACGGAGCGTTTTGACTCCTTATACTCGGAAGCATCGTGTCCGAATCCCATAGAAAGATCTTGCAACTCGCATTCACCGCCCTGATCGCAAATCGGACAATCTAAAGGGTGATTAATTAGAAGAAACTCCATCACAGCTTGTTGTGAACGCACTGCTTCTTCTGATTTAGTGTGCACTTTCATCCCATCAGTAATGGGGGTTGCACAGGCAGGAACAGGCTTACGGCTATTCTCAACCTCAACCAAACACATGCGGCAGTTAGCTGCAACCGATAGTTTTTTGTGGTAACAGAAGCGTGGAATATAAATTCCAGCCTCATCTGCAACCTCAATGATCATCTTGCCGTTTTCTACTTCGAATGTTTTACCGTCGATTTCAATGGTAGCCATTGTTTAACCTTCTCAATTATGCTGCGACGACCGAGCGTTTGTGCTTAATGAAATATTCAAATTCGTGATAAAAATGCTTCACAAAACTTTGTACAGGCCATGCAGCTGCTTCACCTAAAGCGCAAATAGTTCGACCTTCTATTTTGTCAGCAATATTTGCTAATTTCTCAATGTCACCGGGCTCGCCATGTCCCTCTTTTATCCGATGTAATAGACGGACTAACCACCCTGTCCCCTCGCGGCAAGGAGTGCATTGGCCACAGGATTCCTCCATGTAGAATTCTGAAATTCGATAAAGTGCATCAACCATGCAAGTGGTTTCATCCATCACGATAACTGCACCGGAACCTAGACCAGATCCTGCTTTTTGAATGCTGTCATAGTCCATATCGAGGTTCATCATGACATCACCTGGCAGCACCTTCATTGACGATCCGCCAGGTATAACTGCTTTGATCTTCCTGCCGTTGCGAACACCGCCAGCCAATTCCAAAAGTGTTTTGAATGGCGTTCCAAGAGGAATTTCAAAATTTCCAGGATTATTGACATGACCGCTAACACTAAAACACTTAGTACCCCCATTATTGGGTTTGCCTAAAGTTAAGAACCATTCTCCCCCTTTCTCCATAATGACCGGAACTGAGGCGAAAGTTTCTGTGTTGTTGATTGTCGTAGGTTTCCCATATAAGCCATAATTGGCGGGAAAGGGCGGCTTAAATCGTGGCTGCCCTTTTTTCCCTTCAAGGGAGTTAAGCAATGCAGTTTCTTCTCCGCAAATATATGCACCTGCACCTAAATGATTATAAAGCTCAAAATCAAAACCGCTGCCTAAGATATTCTTACCCAGTAATCCTGCCGCATAGGCCTCTTTTAATGCCGACTCCATCCTCTCGAATGGAAGCCAAAATTCGCCTCGGATGTAGTTATAACCAACAGTAGCACCCATCGCATAGCCGGCGATTGCCATGCCTTCGATTAACTGGTGCGGATTGCGGCTTAAAATTTCACGATCTTTACATGTTCCCGGTTCACCTTCGTCTGAGTTGCAGACCACGTATTTTTGTACCGGGGAATTACGATTCATAAAACTCCATTTAAGTCCCGTGGGAAAACCCGCACCACCTCGGCCCCGGAGTGCTGAGGTTTTGACTTCCTCGATTATTTCATGAGGGGGAGTTTTATCCTGTAGAATTCGGCGCCATGCACTGTATCCGCCTATACTTTCATAGGCTTTAAGCGTCCAAGATTTCTCTAAGTGGAATGTTCGGTAACAGACCTGATTTTGTTCAACCATGACAACTACCTCTATCGTTCATTCGTACTGTTCCAAAACTTTGTCAATTTTCTCGGCGGTTAGATTTTCATGGTAATCTTTATCCACCTGCATCATAGGGGCATTAGCACAGGCAGCGAGGCATTCAACTGATCGTAGTGTAAACCGACCGTCTGTTGTTGTCTCGCCTAGTTTGACACGTAATTTCTTTTCCAGATAGCTTACCACTTCGGATGAACCACAAAGCTTACACGAGATATTAGTACAAACATTAATCAAATGACGACCAATGGGTTTATGCTCATACATGGTATAAAAGGAGGCAACCTCATAGACAGCAATAGGTGGCATATCTAAATATTCAGCAACTGCATCCATTAGCTCTGGAGTTAAATAACCATGTTCCTCCTGAACTATTCTTAAAGCCGCCATAACCGCTGATTGCTTTTCCTCAGAGGGATATTTTGCAATCCAATGGTCAATCTCATCGACACGTGCCGATGTTATTAGCTGACGAAGTAATTTTGTTGAATTATCGGGCATTCTTTCTAACCTTTAATGCGATAAATTAACCATCTAATTTATCGGTCTATCTCACCAAATACAATGTCCTGGCTTGCTAGGATTGCAACACCATCAGCAATCATGTGGCCTCTTGTCATCGCATCGTAGCTGGATAAATGAGCAAAGCCTGGAGCTCGAATTTTCATACGATACGGCTTATTGGCACCATCTGAAACCAGATATATACCAAACTCTCCTTTAGGAGCCTCTACTGCACTATAAACTTCACCTTGGGGCAAACAAAAACCCTCTGTAAACAGTTTAAAATGATGTATGAGTGCTTCCATATCATGCTTCATTGTTTCTCGTGGAGGCGGTGTAATTTTATAATCATCAACCTTAACTGGACCTGGATTTTGGCGAAGCCACTCTATGCATTGCCGGATGATACGATTTGCTTGACGTAATTCTTCAACCCGTACGAGGTAGCGATCGTAGCAATCGCCTGTTTTTCCTACTGGAATGTCAAACTCAACCCTGTCATAAGCTGCGTAAGGTTGTTTTTTACGTAAATCCCAAGCTATACCAGAACCCCTTAACATGGGGCCTGTGAATCCCCACTGCAGCGCTTCCTCAGGCGATACTACACCGATGTCCACTGTACGCTGCTTCCAGATTCGATTCTCGGTCAATAATGCTTCGTACTCATCAACTCGCTTTGGAAAACGCTCGGTAAATGCCCAGAGAAAATCAAGGAGTGATCCCTGACGGTCTTGGTTCATTTTGTCAACTTCGCGATCATTGTGCCAGCGTGAAGGCTTATACTGGGGCATTGTGTCTGGGAGATCACGAGCCACACCGCCTGGTCGGTAATAAGTTGCATGCATACGTGCACCGGATACTGCCTCGTAGCAGTCAAATAAATCTTCCCGCTCCCGGAAACAGTACAAGAATACAGTCATCGCACCTATATCTAAAGCGACAGCTCCTAACCAAAGCAGGTGGTTAAGTATTCTTGTTACTTCATCAAACATGGTACGAATGTATTTTGCCCGCAGAGGGATATCAATCCCAATCAATTTTTCGATTGCCATCACATAAGCATGCTCGTTACACATCATAGAGACATAATCGAGCCTATCCATGTAGCCAATACTTTGCAGATATGGTTTGGTTTCTGCTAATTTCTCGGTAGCGCGATGCAATAATCCAATGTGTGGATCCGCACGTACAATTGTCTCGCCTTCTAGCTCTAATACTAAACGCAATACACCATGAGCGGCAGGGTGTTGAGGGCCAAAATTAAGGGTGTAATTTTTTAACTCTATCATTTTGCCCCCCCTTTGTTCTTAATATCGAGATAACGGTTATCGTGTCGTATCACTTTAGGTACATTGATTCTCGGAACGATATCAACGGGCTCATAGATTACCTTTTCTAATGTTGCATCATAACGCATTTCCACATACCCGCTAAGTGGGAAATCTTTTCGGAAGGGATGACCGATAAACCCGTAATCAGTTAGAATTCGTCTTAAATCAGGATGCCCATCAAATAAGATACCAAACAGATCATAAGCCTCACGCTCAAACCAATTCGCAGCTTTCCATATCGTATGCACCGAAGGCACAACAAGGTGCTCTTCGTCTACGTAAGTTTTCACTCGTAGACGATGGTTCAATTTTGTAGATAAAAGATGGTAAACAACTGCAAACCGTGGTTTAGACCAGATAGAAGCCTTTGCTTCTAGTGGCTCTGAGCCCCGGGAAAATCCGCTTTCTGTCGCAGATTCTGTTTCCCAGTCGTAGGCTCCATAATGCAAATAATCGACTCCACAGAGATCAATAAGTTGATCGAAAGCGAAAGCTTCATGGATGCGCAATTGATGCAGTGCATCTTTTAAATGCCCAACCTCACATTCCAGGGTAATCTCATCATTTGCTATTGAGATACTTGTGATTAATGTATTCAATTCTTTTGATATTTTATCAGCCAAGTTGGTCAATTTTGTCATCGGATAGTTACCTGTGCTGGTCTTTTAAACTTCAATCACTTTTTTGCGCCTGATTTTGTTCTGCAACTGGATGATACCGTAAAGTAGAGCCTCTGCCGTTGGTGGGCACCCTGGAACATAGACATCTACAGGAACAATCCGATCACAGCCGCGCACCACTGAGTATGAGTAATGATAATAACCACCGCCGTTAGCGCAAGAACCCATTGAGATAACCCATCTAGGTTCAGGCATTTGATCATACACCCTACGTAAGGCCGGGGCCATTTTATTGCACAAGGTTCCTGCTACAATCATGACATCCGATTGGCGCGGGCTGGGACGAAAAATTATTCCGAAGCGATCTAAATCATAGCGGGCAGCGCCTACATGCATCATTTCAACAGCACAGCATGCCAAACCGAAAGTCATTGGCCACATCGAACCACTTCGAGCCCAACCAAGCAGTTTTTCTACTGATGTTGTAACAAAGCCAGTTTTCTGCAATTCAGCAACAGCCATAGCAAGCCTCTAATAGTTTTTGGATTAATATAGCACCATCGATTAATTTTGATTGAGAAACAGTCGGATCTACTCCCATTCAAGAGCGCCCCGCTTCCATTCAAAGATAAAACCAATTACCAATAGGCCAAGGAAAACCATCATCGCGGAAAACCCGAACCAACCAATCTTCCGCAATACTACAGCCCACGGAACAAAAAAAGCCGTCTCTAAATCAAATATAATAAATAATATAGCAACTAGATAGAATCTTACATCAAAAGGAAGATGCGCATTCTCGAAAGGACCGAAACCGCACTCGTAAGGTGAGTTTTTTGCAGCATCAGGATTGTGCGTGCCTAGTAAAGCACCAGCTCCCAGCATCGCGAGGCCGATAATAAGGGCAATTATAATAAAAACGAGTATGGGCAAATATTGTGATAGCATCATTTCGTATCGCTCGGATCTAATGGTGCCGAAGGTCGGACTCGAACCGACACGGCTTGCGCCACCGCCCCCTCAAGACGGCGTGTCTACCAATTCCACCACTTCGGCATGTTAATTATTGTTTTCCGTTTTTACTGCTATCAACCGGCACTGGAACTTTCGATTCCGGTATATTGGTTTGTTGAGGTATGACTTGTTGCCCTGCCTTTTGGTATTGAGAGGATACCATATAAGAGAGAGATAAACTTGTAATAAAAAAAGTCAAAGCCAAACCGCCGGTTAATTTGAACAAGAAACTTCCTGTACCTTGGCTTCCAAACACCGTGTTAGAGGCGCCAGAACCAAATGCCGCCCCGATGTCGGCACCCTTACCATGCTGTATCAATACCAAACCTATCAAGATGATAGCAACCAGCACGTGAATCATTAAAATCAATTGATACATTTTACGATTTCCACAAACTGTTGTGCATTAAGGGATGCACCCCCAACCAAGCCGCCATCTACATCCGGCATAGCAAATAGCGAGGCAGCATTTTTTTCATTTACGCTGCCACCATACAAAATTGACACCTGACTCGCATCGTCTTGATCAAAATCAGCGATTAATGCCCTGATCACTGTATGCGCTTCTTGAGCTTGCTGTGGTGTAGCAGTTTGCCCAGTTCCGATTGCCCACACAGGCTCATAAGCGATAACACAATTTTTAAAACATTGCTTACTGTTCTCTGTAATGGCCAATATCTGCTTAGCCAAAATCCTTTCTGTAAGCCCCTGTTCCCGCTCTTCTAGCGTTTCGCCTACGCAAAGAACCGGTATCATACCATGTTCTTTTACGTGGTGGAATTTTTCAGCAACAAAATTTTCACTTTCACCAAATATCCGTCTTCGCTCTGAATGCCCTACTAACACATAACGGCAATTATAATCCTTGAGCATTGGCGCAGATATCTCTCCAGTAAATGCACCTTCATCCTTCGGGTACACATTTTGTGCTCCCCATTTGATGCGGCTTTCATTTAAGTATTCTTTAACCAGGGGTAGGTAAATCGATGGCGGTATTACTACACATTCTGCGATTACCTGTTCATTTAATGAGTCGAGCAGCTGCTGCAACAAAGACTTGACCTGTTCGATTCGGCCGTTCATCTTCCAATTACCAGCTACAATTCTCCGCCTCATTTTGCCCCCAGGTTTGATCTGGCGGGAATATACAGCAAAGTGTAAACAAATCCTAGTCCTCGATTCGTTTTTTTCATGACAGTTAAACAAAAATTAGACAAGAAAGGGCAAAAAATAGTTCCGAATGCTCTTACAGATGTGGTCAGTGCTCCTGTACCCACTATAAATGGGGTATCCGGTTTTCTTGTCGATTTTTTATCCCGATATATCAGTTTGAAAAAATACCCTTTTCTAAATGCATGATTTCATCGCTTAGCCGCTGAGCATGATATTGAACTTGCACACTATCTCGCCCTTCAACCATGACTCTGAGCAAAGGTTCAGTGCCAGAAGGGCGTAATAAAACCCGGCCTTCCCCTCGTAATTCATTAGATAATTCTGAAACCATCTGCAGCACTTTCGGATTTGTTGCAAGCGACTCTGCGTTTTCAGTTTTTATATTGATGAGTGTTTGCGGGAACAATTGAATTCCTTCACACAATTCTTCTAAAGTTTTTTCTTGTTTTATCATACAGCCCAGCACCTGCAAAGCAGCGATAATGCCATCACCTGTAGTTGTTTTATCAAGACAGACAATATGGCCAGAAGATTCACCGCCAATTTTCCAATCCTGCTCTTTTAAAGTCTCCAAGACATAACGGTCACCTACTTTTGTGCGTAAAAATGGTACATCTAGCTTTGTTAGTGCTTTTTCCAACCCATAATTACTCATTAAGGTTCCTACAACACCACCGTGCAATAAGCCACGTTGATATCTGTCCTTGGCAATAATGTAGAGAATCTGATCACCATCAACGATGTTTCCTGCGGCATCAACTAGGATTGCCCTGTCTCCATCCCCATCCAAAGCAATACCAATGTCAGCATTGGTCTGCAGAACAAGTTGACGCATAGCTTCAGGTGCAGTTGATCCACATTTATTATTAATATTGAACCCGTCTGGTTTATTACCCATTGCAATCACTTCCGCACCTAATTCGCTAAACACGTTGGGTGCAATGTGATAAGTCGCTCCGTTTGCACAGTCAACTACAATTTTTAAGCCTGACAAGCGAGTTAAAGAGGGTATCGTTGATTTACAAAATTCAATATACCGGCCAGGTGCGTCTTTTATTCTTGTTGTCTTACCTAAGTTTACAGAAGGGACTGTCTGTAAAGGTTTCTCAATTTCAGCCTCAATAGCAAGCTCCATAGAATCTGGAATTTTGGTGCCGTCAGCCGAGAAGAATTTTATTCCATTGTCTTCGAATAAATTATGAGAAGCGCTAATCACTATCCCCGCGTTGGCTCGGAGGGTTTGAGTTAAGTAGGCAATCGCAGGAGTAGGCATAGGACCTAGCAAGCACACATCGATTCCCGCTGAAGAAAGCCCTGCTTCCAATGCGGACTCCAGCATGTAACCTGATACACGAGTATCCTTGCCAATAATAATTTTTTTGCGGTGTCCGTTAGCGAGTACTCGGCCAACAGCCCAACCCAATTTTAATACGAATTCAGGATTAATATTCGATAAACCGACTTTCCCACGAATTCCGTCTGTCCCAAAATATTTTCGCTGACTCATTATCTTGCCCTCGCCTTATTATTCTTTACCCCGCCGCCTTAATGGCTTGCACCATTGTAAGCGCCTGATGAGTCTCAGCAACGTCATGGGTTCTAATCATTGCAACGCCATGTAGCGCACTGAATACAGCAATCGCCAAACCACCTGCTAACCGTCTGTCGACAGGGGTATTAAGAATTATTCCCAGAGTACTTTTGCGTGAGACACCTAGCATCACCGGCAAATTATGCTGCTTGAATTTGCTAATCTGATTTACAATGCGCATATTATGCTGAGGCGTTTTTCCAAAACCAAAACCTGGATCCAGGATAATGTTTTTACGCTTTACACCTGCAGCAACGCACCTTTCAATGCGCTGCTGAAAAAAGAAATTAATCTCATCTACAACATCATGTCTATATAGAGGATTATGTTGCATGTCTTGCGGCTCTCCTTGCATGTGCATTAAGCACAGGGGCACATCCAATTTAACCGCCATAGCTAATGCCTCTTCACTTCGAAACCCCGCTATATCGTTAATTATAGACGCACCTGTATTGATAGCCTCATGCATTACTTGTGCCTTAGTTGTGTCGATTGAGATACAAACATCACTTTCTTTACGTAATTGCTTAATTACTGGGATGACTCGCTCTAATTCCTCATCGCAACTTACAGGGAGAGCACCAGGTTTAGAAGATTCCCCTCCAACATCAATGATGTCGGCTCCTTCTGAGATCATCTGATGCGCGTATTCAATTGCTTGTTCTATTTGGTAATAGCGTCCACCGTCCGAAAAAGAATCCGGAGTGACGTTGAGTACCCCCATAATCAGTGGTTTTCTTGGTTCGCTAGATAAAATAGATTGACTATAGGATTCACACCATCGCTTAAATTGCTTTGCGTTCACATGCTTCTCAACAACAAAAAACCATCAAACTAGCTTTATTTATATTTGATGGTGGAAATTAATACGGGCAGGGCCTAAGCAGTTCACTAGCTCGAGTTAAAATGGCTCGTTTTTCGAGCATCGCAACAGCATATAAAGATGTATAGAACGCCGCGAGCGAGAAAAAGGAGCCATTATTAGCCAAGTTAATATAATTGTCAAAACGCCTAATGCTCGCCAGCTGGGTGATCGATTGCTTTTCCATTGACAGATTTAGACGTTGTATCTTCGCCTTTCTTGTCTTGCTCAAGTTTTTTTGTAGCTTCCCAATCGTCCGGTGGCGAAGGGGGTTGGCCGGCCATGATTTCTGCGATTTGCTTAGTATCAATGGTCTCATATTTAATCAAAGCTTCCGCCATTAGATGAAGTTTTTCCAAATTTGACATAAGGATTTCTTTGGCCCGTTGATAGTTCCTATCAATGATTTGCCTTACTTCTTCATCAATTTGCTGAGCTGTCTTATCAGAAATCTCTTTGTGCTGACTGACACTTCTACCTAAGAAAACTTCCCCTTCCTCTTCACCAAAAGTAAGCGGACCAAGATTGGATAGACCCCAAGTGGTAACCATTTTACGTGCAATTTCAGTAGCTCGCATAATATCATTTGATGCACCTGTCGTCACACTTTCGCCACCAAAAATCAATTCTTCAGCAATGCGGCCACCAAATAGGCTGGATAATTGGCTTTCCAATCGCCTCTTAGAATGGCTATAACGGTCTTGTTCTGGTAAAAACATCGTCACCCCAAGCGCACGTCCCCTCGGAATAATAGTCACTTTATAAACAGGGTCATGTTCCGGCACCGACAAGCCGACGATAGCATGACCAGCTTCGTGGTAAGCTGTCAACTTTTTCTCATTTTCATCCATGACCATTGAGCGGCGCTCTGCACCCATCATGATTTTATCTTTCGCTTTATCAAGCTCAATCATGGTCACTTTACGCTTGTTAGCTCGGGCAGCAAATAAAGCGGCCTCGTTAACAAGGTTTGCCAAATCGGCACCTGAAAATCCTGGAGTACCTCTGGCTATAGGCAAAATTTCCACGCTTTTATCAAGGGGGACTTTTTGCAAGTGAACTTTTAGAATTTGTTCACGCCCACGAATGTCAGGCAACGGAACAACAACCTGGCGATCGAATCGACCGGGACGTAATAATGCCGGATCGAGGACATCAGGACGGTTAGTCGCGGACATGACGATAACCCCTTCATTTCCTTCAAAACCATCCATTTCAACAAGTAACTGGTTCAGCGTTTGTTCACGCTCATCATGGCCTCCGCCAAGTCCCGCACCACGATGGCGTCCTACTGCATCGATTTCATCGATAAAAATAATACAAGGCGCGTGTTTTTTGGCTTGTTCAAACATGTCGCGGACACGCGAGGCACCAACACCCACGAACATTTCAACGAAATCGGAACCGGAAATAGTGAAGAATGGTACTTTAGCTTCACCTGCAACGGCTTTAGCCAGCAATGTTTTACCCGTTCCAGGGGGACCAACCAGCAGCACGCCTCGCGGAATACGCCCACCAAGATTTTGGAACTTAGTCGGTTCACGTAAGAAATCAACTAGTTCCTTAACTTCTTCTTTTGCTTCATCAACGCCAGCAACATCCGAAAAAGTCACTTTAACTTGATCTTCACCCAATAACCGCGCGCGCGACCGGCCAAAAGACATCGCTCCACGGCCGCCGCCACCTTGCATTTGGCGCATGAAGAATACCCATACGCCGATGAGAAGCAGCATTGGGAACCAATTGACGAACAAATGCAATAAGAAGCTTTCTTGTTGCTTTTCTTGGCCGCTAACATCCACTTTAGACTTTAATAATTCACCAAGCAAAGCATCATCTTGCATAGGCATGTACGTCACAAACCGACGATTATTTTTAGTTACCCCTTTAATAACTTTAGAGTCCTCAATGGTCACAGAATTAACCATGCCTTGATCAACTTCTCTTAAGAATTCGCTATAGGAAAGCTTTTCAGCTGAGGTATGGCGAGGGCCAAAATTACTGAATACAGAGACCAGTACTATGGCAATTATTAGCCACAGAAATAAATTTTTTACCATGTCGTTCAAAGCATTGACCTCATTTGTGACGTAATTTTTACGACGTTAGAACGATAAAGTTACGTGTAACAGCTCACTCCGGATAAGAAAAAGTTCAAATTTAGACCTTTTTTTTGTAAAATCTGAACGCATTCGTAACAAACTTCCTTCGTAAGAGATATTACAAAGTTACTATAAATTATAGTCCTTAGCCAGCAAATAGGTTTCGCGAGAGCGAGAACGTGATGCTGAAGGCTTACGAACAACAACTCGCTTAAACTTAAGACGCGCTTGTTTAATGAGTTCGTCAAATCCAGCCCCATGAAAAACCTTTATTAGCATTGCTCCTCCTGGCTTTAGCATTTTACTTGCAAAATCAAAAGCAAGCTCGGCTAAGTACATCGCTCGCGGAATATCTACTGCCGCTGTACCACTCATATTTGGGGCCATATCTGATAAAAGCAAGTCCACACCGTGTTGCGGTACTAAATTTATCAATTCCTGAAGGACTGAGTCTTCACGAAAATCGCCCTGAATAAAATTTACGCCCGGCAAAGCATCCATTGGAAGTATATCTAATGCAATAATAATACCATGTCCATTTAATTTTTCTGTAACATACTGCGTCCATCCACCTGGTGCCGCACCTAAATCAACTACTGTCATCCCTGGTTTTAATAAATGCTCTTTTTCATCGATTTCTTTTAGCTTATAAACAGCACGACTGCGATATCCCTCAGCCTGGGCTTTTTTAACATAAATATCATCAAAATGTTCGTGTAGCCAGCGTTTGCTACTTTTTGAGCGAGGCATAACTATTATTATACAAAGAAGAAATAGCGGATAATACCTAAATTTACTACCTTTTCCCAGCAAAACGTGCAATAATTCGCCATTTGCGATAAATTTACATGGATACTGCATTCAAACAAGCTTTAAAAGCCAAGGCTCACCATTTAAAACCAGTTGTCCTTTTAGGTGCTAAAGGTCTCACTCCCGCGGTTATTGAAGAAACTAATGTTGCCTTATTGGCTCACGAACTAATTAAAGTCAAAATCAATGGGGTCGAGAAAGAAGACAGGCAAGTGATTGCCGCCGAGCTTTGTACCCAGCTACATGCTGAGTTAGTTCAGCTCATCGGTAATACGGCAATTCTCTATCGCAAAAATGAAGAGAAGAAGTAATCGATAACGCTTTAATTCATCTTTCATACTGTCTCATTAAGTTGAGTTCATTCGACTATAAAACGGTCATTCCCCCGTGCAGCGGGGGCGATTACCTCTAAGGTTTGTCTGATTTCCGGAAAAAATCTACGAAAATACAACTTCCCCTGATTTCTCTTGAGAACAAGGCGCGGAACATGGTGCCTTTAAGGAGAGCCATCCTTTGTTCTTGCAAATGAGAATGATTATCATTTATATTGATAATCACTTCTTTAGGCGGAGATAAAAATATGGCCTTAGCTTGTGACGATTTCCACGGATTAAATCATCAATTACGGTTTTTACTCTTTGAAATGGGTATTGGCCTGACTCAACATTCAATCGATTATTTTATCCATCTTATACATCGCCAATGCTTGCAGCGGCTTCAACAAACTGCTGTCATTGAGGGCCTAACAAATACATTCATCCCTAGCCATCATGTGCATGATTTTCTTGCACAGTTGAAATTGCAGCTCAAACAGGAAAATCCGGCTTCTATATTTTTTGACTGGCAAGTTTTGCAAAAAGAGATTAATGAAGCCATTGCTAACGAAGCGATGGCCCAAGCTTATCGGCAGCGTTGGCAAATAGAGTTAAAGCGTCAAGTTGGTGAAAATAAAAGCTTTTGGGCATGGCTTTGTGAAGAAAATGACTCACATGAATCAAACCATTTGCTTGAGCAATGGGGTTGTATCAATCTCTCTCCCTACCCTGGATTTAAAGCGAAATTAGCATTTAGTCGACGTGAAGTTTTGCAATACTCAGCTGAATTCGGTACCCAAATGAATTTGCATTGGTGTGCTATGCATAAAAACATAGCTGATGCTTTTTACCTTAGTGAAAGCTATGAGGAATTAATTTCACAGCAATTCCCTAAAGAATATAGACTGTGGCAGGAGAAACTCTACTTTAAACAGCAAAATCCCGAAAATTATTACCCTATACCTGTTCACCCTTGGCAGTGGCGCAATCAAATACAAAAGCCATTTTCACCTTTATTGGATCATGACCGTTTAATTTTATTTCCACATCATCAATCCGTAAAACCCACTTCATTAGCATCTATCATGATGCCTGAGGATAAAGGAGCCTGCTACATGGCACTTAGTTTGGCTTCCGAGCAAGTATCAATAGCAACAACCTTGAGCGATATACAAAAATCACAATGGTTAAATAACTTACTGCAAAAACATCATGATTGCCGAAACCTATACATTGGCCGCGATTTAGCAGGGTTAACTGTGATGGATAAATCAATTCCTGCTCGATTACAAAAGCAGCTTGCGGTGACCTTGCATGAAAATCCCACTCAGAGGTTATCACAAAGGCAGCGTATTATTCCTTTAACAGCGCTGTTTGCCAATTCTCCCATATCCGATAGACCTTTATTGCTTGAAATAATTCAGGCCAGCGGTCTGAATCCGGAATCCTATTTCCATCAGTATTGTCAGATGCTCTTAGAGAGCCAGCTCTTTCTCTTATTCCACTGTGGAATTGCCTTGGCAACCAGCCCACAGGGGTTATTGATACTATTTGATGATAACAAACCCACGGCATTGTTGCTGCGTAAACTAGAGGATATTTACATTTGCACTCAACCCGCATATCCAGAACACGCCGCCCCATGTACTCCCGCTAACCTTAGTCAAATTCGTTATCAGTTTATACAAACAAATTTGCAAAATAATTTGAGCTTTTGGATTAGTTGTTTAAATCGGTATTACGGTATATCGCCGAAAAAATTATGGCGAATCGTTGCAAATACCATCGAGATTAACTTGGCTCAAGTTGCCCCTGTGATAAATCCCCAAGTTTTTGCCTGGCAATATAGCCAACTCATGTTGGCCCCTTGGCAATATGTTTGCGCACTCACAATGAAGTTACATAGAAGCCAAAGAAGAATACATCGATTAATTCCTAACCTGCTAAAACGGTAATATGCTAGGGCAATTCTCTGGCTATTATAATAACAATAGAGGTTTTGCCTCAATTTAAAGGAGTGACAGTAGCAACAGTATTGTATACACTTTAGGGATTGTATTACCAAAGCTTAAACTGTTGCTGGCACAATATTGTACACCATTACCCAAAAGCGATAACGCGTATTAAAAGTCATTTACATATGATACTTAGACATATACCTAATGCGCTTACCCTATTTCGTTTGGTATTGATAGCACCTTTTTTGGTGTTTCTTTACCAACATGATTTCGTAAACGCCTTTTACATGTTCTTGCTAGCAGGATTTACCGATGGACTTGATGGCTGGTTAGCCCGACATTTCCATTGGCAAACCCCTTTAGGTTCTTTTATTGATCCCTTAGCAGACAAACTTTTAGTTGCCTCAAGTTTTATTTCTCTGGCGTTGCTAGGGGAACTACCTTGGTGGCTAGTCATTCTTGTTTTTATGCGGGATTTGACGATCTCGATGGGTGTAGTCGCCTGGTTTTGGTTTGTGCAACGCAAGCTTGATTTTGAGCCTACTTTACTCAGTAAAGTGAATACGACCTTTCAAATAACCCTGGTTACTCTTTGCCTTTTTGAATTGGCTTTTTACGCATTTCCTACTTATGTCATTAATGCGCTAATGCTAATCACTGCGATTACCACCTCTGCGACTTATATCGATTATGTTTGCACCTGGGGTAAGAAAGCGTGCTCGATCGATCATCTGGCAAAATGAATCGTCAATTGGCTTTAGCAATTCAGCTGAATGATGAAGCAACCTTAGCGGATTTTTGCTGGGGATCGAATCCTCTTTTAGAACAGCAAATAAAAAATTGCTTGGCTGGGGTAGGTGAGCGCCTATTCTATCTTTGGGGAAATACTGGTTGTGGCAAAACCCACCTGTTGCAAGCTTGCTGCCAAGCCGTCTCAAATGCCTCGTCCATCTATTTACCCCTAAACATTCTCAAAGAATGGGGACCAGAATGCCTCGATAACCTTTCGGAGCAAACCTTAATTACTATTGATGACATTGATGCGATTGCTACCGATAAAGCTTGGGAAGAAGCGTTATTCCATCTCTACAACCGTGTACGCGATAATGGGGAAACAATACTTCTCATCAGTAGTAGAAAATCACTCCCCAATTTGAATATTCACTTAGCGGATCTCAAGTCACGGCTCGCTTGGGGCTTGACTGTCCAGCTTATCGATTTAGATGATGATTTAAAAATTAAAACTATACAGCAACACGCCAATAAACGGGGATTTGAAATACCCACCGCAGTCGGGCAATTTTTGATTAATCGCTGTTCTCGAAACATGCATGATCTGCACCATATTCTTGACGCCTTAGACAAAGCCTCTTTGGCAGCGCAACGTAAAATCACCATCCCTTTCGTGAAGGCAACTTTAGGCATCTAACCCGAATTTCATTCAACAGAGTAGGATCCTTTTTACCCAAGAAAAAACAAAAAAGGATCCGCATTGGAATGTGAGTTTGACATTTATAAATTTTCCTTTTAATTTAGTGACTTATGCCTTTTTCTATGGAGGGAAAAATGAGCAGTTCCTTAACTTTACGCACAGAATTAGTAGAGATTGAAACTCATTTATCCTTATCCGATAAGCTAATCACCGAACTTGAGCAATTTACGCGCAAGCATTATTCTCTTACAAGCCATCAACAATTCTACGAACAGGTTTTAGGCTTAAGAAAAAGCGGTGGATTGGGTATTTTTTACAACAATAATAAAATTGTGGGTTTTACCCGTATTTGTCGAAACCTGATTCAAGCACAAGGAAAGCAAATAACCGCTTATACAGGAGGCACATATCATGATCCAAGGATTGACTTAAACTTTACCGCAGCCAAATTTTGTCTGGCGAAAGCGATACGTTATAAATTAGAGCGCCCAAACGATGAAATGGTTTATTTTGCCCTCGCCGGCTCCCCGGCGAGATACGAATTCTTGGTAAAATTGAATAATGAAATTCTTCCACAAGAAAACCGTCCAATACCTGAGTTTGTTTTAGAGCTTGCAGAGAGTTTAAAAAAACGGAATGGCTGGGAATCTAATCCCTGGCATCCTATGCTGGTCAAGCATCAAATACAATGGCTTAATCCCCCGCCCTTTCAAGCAGAAAAAACCGATGCTCTCACGAGGTACTACACTTCATTAAATCCAGAGTATTTGAATGGTACTTCGCTATTAATCTACTTACCAATTAATTTGACCGATATCAGCTTTGTCATTAAGCGGGTTCTTACAGAAATGCAAACCCCTTTCCAGCATTTGGAGACGGATTATGCCATCTAACTATGATCTCATGTAGCAATGCAACTTAGCAGCGCTTAACCACATGAACACTCCGATAGCTAATGTAACAAGACCAATATAAGCAAAAACCTGAGTGTAAATGGTTAAAGACTCTATACCAGGCGTGACATTGGTTGGCAGGGCAGTTAGGGCAGCAACATAAGCACCTATAAACCCAGCAACCGAAGAAGTTAAAAACCACATTCCCATTACAAATCCAGTAATTTGCTTGGGCACTAACTGGGCCACCATTGCTACCCCTAAAGCAGATACCAACAGCTCACCAGTGCTCTGCAAAAAATAGCTCGCGACTAACCACCAGGAAGAAACGATGCCATGGCCATCATGGCCATACCGCGCAAAATAGAGCAGACTAAAACTTAATCCACAGCACAACATACCTGAAGCGAATTTGTGAGGAATTGAAAAACCAGACCCATGACGATTTAGCGCATTATAAAACGCAGCTAATACAGGACTCATGATAATAATCCAAATAGGATTCAGGGCTTGAAAACTTTGTGGATCAAGCGAGATACCTAAAAGAACAGGCCTGACATTGTTGACAGCAAATAAATTTAATGAAGTCGGCATTTGTTGATAGAGTGTAAAAAATACAGTCGCTTCAAGCATTAAAACAAAAGCAACCAGCATGCGGCGCCTTGACGACTGCTGTTCCTTATGCATAAAAAAGAAATAAATGGCTACTACCAAAATAGTAATCGACCAAACCAGGTCTTTAGCTAGAATCACATGTTGAAGCAAATAGGCAGCGCCCAAGCTAATGGCAATTACGCCACCTAAGATAAAAACCCATTGCCAGAATGACACAACTTTGTTATCAGCAGGAGTATTGACATGAGCAACATGCTGGCGTTGAAAATAATAATTAGCCAACCCGAGGAGTAAACCTAGAAAACTACTAAAATAAGCATAAGAATAGCCAAAGCGACTCGATAATGCTGGCCCTGCAAATAAAGCTACCGTTGAACCCAAATTAATTGCCATGTAGTACAAAGTGAAAGCGCTATCTAAACGAGAGTCATTTTGCTCATAACATTTGGCAAGCAAACTTGATGGATTCGCTTTAAATAAACCGTTTCCCACACAAATAAGGCCTAAAGCCAAGAAGACATTTTGCTTATTCGCCAGAGCCAACGAAAGATAACCTAGAGCAAGCGTGATTAGTCCTAAAACAATTGTGCGCTTGGTACCCAAAACTTTATCACCAAGATATCCACCCAAGGCCACCAAACCATAGACTAGTGCTGAAAAAGCTCCAAACGTGAAGTACGCTTCGCTATCGTTAAATCCTAAATGGCGAATGAAAAACAAGGTGAGGATACCTTGCATGGTATAAAAACCGTAGCGCTCCCATATTTCGAGCATAAAAACCATACGAAAAGCACGTGGTTGCCCACCAAAAAATGCCAGCATTTATCACCTGTAATTTCAAAGATAATAAACGCTATACCAGTTCAGAACTAAATGCAAACATAGCTAGGCTTTTTGGGGTAGATGGGTCACAAAATCAACATTAAGATCGTCTAATCTGAAACTTAAAGGCTTTAAAAATCGATCTACAGTACACATTCTGAATTATTTTCTCGCAACTCAGCGGTTGCCAACTCGGAGTGACCACAGTTCTGCTGCAAAAAAGTTTCTCGCTCCCCCTTCAGAATCGTACCTTTATCATCAAATAATCTCAGCCCTGTTGTGCCAGGTGCCCCCTGCTTTAGGCTCTCTGCATTTTTTATCAGGCAGGGTTTACTTTCAACCGGTGAGGGTATTCTTTCCACTAGAAGCATTTTTTCAATCGATAAGCTATTAGGATCGGCCGCTTGTTCATTGGTGGGTTCGGCAGCGCTTTTGTTTATCTTCTCAATAATAATCGGGATAACCATATGAATTAAGCGTCCCAAAATATATAAACCTCCCCCAGCAGCACTGGCGCCAAAAATAGCCAAACCGACAAGAGGAAAGGTAAGGGACAAAGCCAATCCAACCAATGCCGCTGCTGCAAAACTAATTCCTACGGTCTTATGAAGCACGCCGGCCCAGCCAAGCTCCTCCAATATTTGTAAAGTTTCTAATTGCTTATCATACAATTCTTGGAGTTCTTCTTTCTTCTCATCGATGTCTTCTTGCAGCGTTTCAACATGCTCTATGTAAGCCGGATAATTTTGTTTTTTTTCTGGATCATTAAGCAGTGTGCCTAATTTTTTTGCCGCCCGCATCATTTGCTGAAGCTCAACTTCGGCCCAATCCGCTTTTTGCTTCGTTTGCCTCAATAATTCCTTGGTCTGATAACGATCGTAAAAATGCTTACCCAGTGTAAAGATACTTACGAAACAAGCAAGGCTTGCTGCTGCTAATGCGATGAATGGCGCCACTGCTGTAGGTGCCAACAAACCGGCGAATGATAGTGCCAGGACAACAGCAGAGTAAAGCCATTTAGCATTTTGCGATAAAGTAATCGGAAGCGGTTGGCCTAAAAGCCATGCCGCAAAATACATCGCAGGAATTCGAACAAAATCAATAAAGGCAATAACAGCACCAGCAATACGAAAACTAGAATTGACTGTACCCGCTAATTCATTCCCTTGAATGTATGCTAGCTTACTTACGGCAACACCTGTTGCATCAACACTACGCAAGAAATTAGCAAGAAAAGGGATTTTCTTTATTAAAGCAATAGTGAGCGCATCTGGCGGCATAGGCCTGGGGGTAAAGCTAACCGGCTCCTGCATCTCCAGCACTTGCTTTCTTGCGCTTATAAGAGCAGCCTCTGCCGATTGAGCATCAATTTTTTCTTTAATGGTTTCGTTTGGCTGCAGCCCCTCACCCATATTAAGCAACCTAAATTAGCTAAAAACCGCCGGATTATAGCAGAATTTATGAGTTAATTATGAAAATATGAAGCATATTTTACCCAAAATGAGATAGTTTTCAACAATTAATCCCTGCATGAATGATCAACGGATAATTCCAGGACATAAGTTTTTAATGATTTTTTAATTCCGACGCTTGCCAGTCCTTGTATAGTCAACTATATTCCCCTAATCTTCCCCAATAAGAAAAACCTGAAAGACATGGCTAGGAGAGCCCTTTTTTTGGCCGGTGGTGGAGCGCGTGGTGCTTATCAAGCTGGCGTGCTAAAAGCCATTGGCCATATTTTGCAAGCGAAAACAATGCCTTTTGAAATGATTAGCGGGGTCAGTGTCGGCTGCATTAATGCAGCCGTCTTGGCTGAAAATGCACACGACTTTCAAATGGGGTTAGAAAAACTTGAGGCAATGTGGGCCGAAATTCGTTGTCAGCAAATTTTTAATGCCAGTAATTATGAACTAAGCAAGTCAGTATTGCGTAATTTAAGCCATTTAATTGTAAAGCAGCGTCAATCTGGACATCTGCTTGATACCACGCCATTGCGCGAATTCATCACTACCAACATTGATTTTGACATGATTGATGCAAACATTGCTAATAATCATTTAGAAGCAATGGAGGTCATTAGCCATTGCTACGAAACCCAGCAAACCATTTCCTTTTATCGCCATGATTTCCCTGAATTTGAAGATTGGCATTATCCTCGACATGTCAGCCAACAAGCAGCGCTCAAAATGGAACATATTCTCGCATCCAGCGCGCTTCCGCTTTTCTTCCCTACAGTTAATATTGATGGCTTTCATTACGGCGATGGCAGTATAGGCTTAGTTTCCCCTTTACGGGGTGCAATACGATTCCAAGTTGAAAAAATTCTTATTTTGGGCACCCGTCCCTTACCGGTGTTTCATGACCCTGACCAGTTGCGCAACGGGGAAGTTGGCTTCGCTCATATTTTGGGCGGCATGCTGAATGGGTTATTCCTTGATAACCTTGATCGTGATATTGAAATGGTGAACCGCATGAATGATATTGCCCGTCTCTTGTCGATGTGGAAAAAACGCCGTTCGCCTTGGCGCCCCATCGAGACATTTCACCTCAGACCCAGTATTGATATTGCCGATATTGCTCAAGCACAATATCAGAGTATGCCTGCGTTGCTACGTTTTCTACTTAATATTTTGGGGGCAAAAAATAAGTCAGGGGATTTACTCAGTTTTTTATTGTTTGAACCAGGATTTACTCGCGAGCTTCTTGACTTAGGTTATCAAGATACCATAGCCGTAGCGGATGATGTCACTAAATTTTTTACCAATTAAACTTAGCGCCTATCCTATGTTGGGGTCAAATGGCTTAATGACCCAACATAGTCAACATACTTCTGCTTATGATGCTGAGAAACTGGCACCTAATGCACTCAAATTACTGAGATCGGCAGAACCATTAGCAACTTTAAAAAATGGAGCTATCTTAGCACTTTCTACAGTAAATGAAGCCTCTTTCATATCCAAACAACCATGCTGAGTTAGGATTACTAATGAATTTCTTAGCAAGCCTTTAGACTTTTGGCTTAGATGTTGCGTGCTTTGTTTAATCAGCAATGGAAGATCTTCGGAAAAAGTCTCTCCTCGTTCAAGAGCATCCGCAATACAGCGAATAAAGTTATAAGCCATTTTTTCCTTTTTCAAAGTAATCTCTCTATCCGAATTTGGGTAAGCGAGGGCTATTTGGACAAGTTCTATACTATCTCTTACCTCTCCTAGGTTTTTATAACAAAGGATTAAATTTGAAATAACAATAATTTTTTCTAGGTGAACTGGCTTAGATTGGTAGAGCTGTAGAGCTTTTTTATAAGCATCAATTGCTTCCGAAAAGCGATTTTTTTGAAAGAGATCGGTTGCGACCGTTTTGTAATGGCGAGCAAGCCTAGCGGCTATCTCGGGAAGAGTCGCCCTGAAATTTTCATAATACTCAGGAAGATTATCATTGGCATTTGTGTAATCCCTATAAATCTCATCCAAAAGCGCTAAATCATCTGCACTGAGCTGTTTTGAGTGACTATCCTCACACAGGCTTAGTTTATCAGTGACATGGGTATAAGAAATTCTTGCGTCAATTACTTTTAATGTTTCCTGGAGTGCTAACTTTTTGTCAGCATCCCCAGTTGCAGCAATAATTTCTAAATATTGCTTCTTTGCAGGAATAAGCGCTTTCCGAGCCTCTTCTTTTTGCCGGGCGTAATGCCTTACTAATTTTTCTCGGTGGGTCGCCAACTCTGGTTTTAAATGTTCTTCAGCGGTGTCCCCATCAAAGTAGATGATGCCGTCGATAATGTCCAGATCTTTAAGAAAAGTTTCAATACGTTCAAATCCGTCTTCAACACCATGCGCCAAACGATGATTAAAATCGATTTGAGCATCGCCTTGGGCGGCTACTGCTGGCAATCGCCGCGAACCATTAAATACGACAGCAGATAACTCTTGAGGATTGACTGTGAACGCGTTAAAACGGGGCTTTTTCAGGCCTTTTTTAGAGGGTGGACATAATTCATATTTAATTGCCGGATCATTTGAATGGAATTCAAGTACTGTTTGTAACCATTGACCATGGAGATCTTGAGATAAATTATCTGGGTGCTCTACATACATGCAAACTTTATTTTTGCCAAAATTTACTTCGTAAAAATAGGGCGGGGCAAATTCTTTCCAACCGAATTCACGAAATTTTTGCATATAAGTGACATACATATCCGAATCGTACCTTAAGTAATCACTATCCCTTAATGAAAGGTAGTCCGAAGGATCCATCTTAACGTAAGCTAGGAAATGATTTTTTACAAAGATGTCATTTTCATTAATGATTGGCTTTAAAGTAAAATAATTTGGTTGTACCACATTAAAAGCCTTAATTACTTCGCGTCGCGAACCGGTACAGTCGAAGACCATATAGCTTTCAACATCCGTTTGATTCTCATCGAGATCCTTAACCACCACTCCTTTTTTCTTGGCATTAAATTCAACAAACCGCTGTTTTTCAATTTGAATTTTTAAATTGCAAGCTTCCTTATAGAGCTTTTTTTCTAAATCCTTTATATGGCCAGTTTTAGTGTAATCCCAAATTTTTATTCCTAGCCCTGTTTCTGCTGTTGCAAAAACACTTTGATTTAAATGCCCAGGCCGCGTGTATTCCCCAGCTCTTGGATCATAAACAACAATATTTTTCACACCTTTCTGTTTAAGGCGGATGGCTAAATACAAGCCGATAGGACCAGCGCCACAAATAACTACTTTGCTCATTATTGAAAATATAGCTTCAGATTGGAAATGGAGAGGCAAATATACTCGAGAAAGCTTAATAAAATATTAAGTAACTATCCGATTTAAATTTAGTGTAATTTACCCTTTTCTCAGCTCCTTAAACACAATCCGCGCATCCGGCATAATCCCATTCCAAATCAAGAACGCCTCGGCAGCTTGTTCTACCAACATACCTAAACCATCTACCCCGAAGACCCCTTGTCCTTTAGCCCATTGGACAAAAGGGGTAGGATGTTGGCGATTGTAGGCTAAATCGTAGCAAAGTGTGGTTGGCTTTAGCAGTGAATGCGGGAGTTCCATTTTTTCTTCAGTTAAACTCGATGGAGTCGCATTAATAATTAAGTCAAAATCCCCTTTTAGCTCCGACAGGCGGCTACAGGTAATTTGCGCGAAATCAGCTTTCAAACTCTGGGCTTTTTCCTCAGTACGATTAACAACAAAAAGGCTACTAATTCCAGCGTCAAGCAAAGGTCCAATAATACCTCGCGCAGCCCCTCCGGCGCCTAACAAAAGGACATGCTTTTCTGTGAGGTTAAGGTAATAGGCTAAATCCCTGATTAACCCAATACCATCAGTATTGTCTGCATGCAATTGGTTATCACTCATCCACAACGTATTTGCTGCTTTAGCCTGCATTGCTCTTGGAGAGCGGGTATGTGCCATGGCATAAGCTTTTTGCTTAAAGGGTAAAGTGATGTTTAAACCTTTTCCTCCTTGAGCAAAAAAATCCAAAACTTGGGCTTCAAAATGCTCTTCTGGCACAAGTAATTTCTCGTAACTCAACTTGATGCCTGTTTGCTCAGCGAAGCGTTGATGGATAAACGGAGACAGACTATGGGAAATCGGATTTCCCATCACTGCAAAACGATTAATCATGCTTACTCCACTAAACTTTTTTCCACTAATTCGCTTAAATCACGGGACAAATCATGCTCAGTCAGTCGCTTGAGTTGCTCTTTCATCAACTTTTGTCGGGGCGAATCATAGCGGCGCCAGCGAGTAAATGGGATTGCTAAGCGTGCGGCAATCTGTGGGTTTATTTTGTCCACCTGCGCCAAAATCTCTCCTAGAAAAACATAGCCGCTTCCATCTGCAGCATGAAAATGTTTAGGATTCGCTTGGCAAAAAGCACCAACCACTGCACGAACTTTGTTAGGATTTTTCATGTTAAACGCAGGATGCTTGAGTAAAGTTTTAACACGGGCCAACGTATCCGGCAATTCACTGATGGCTTGGATAGAGAACCATTTATCCAAAACAAGTTCGTCCTGAGACCACTGACGATAAAAACTATCAATGGCCTGCTCCCTCGCGGTTCCCTGGGTACAATCGTTCAGCGCAGCGAAGCTGGCAAGCTGATCAGTCATAGTCTTCGCTTTAATGAATTGCTGCTGGCAAAGGGGTAAACTTTGAGACTCATTCGCTTTCATCATTAACCATAAGCAAACATTTCGCAATCGTCTTCTGCCATAAGCCTCAGCATGCATGCCATGATCTTCTGCTTGCCATAACGCTTGATACATCGCCTGTAAGTGCTCAAAAAGTTGCTTTCCTAATTCGTTACGGAAGAAATCCCGGGCTTTTTCGACAACCCCCACATCAACCACTTTCAAATCGCCAGCCACATCTTCAAACCCTGGAGGAGTTAATAACTCGGCCCTTAGCGCATAATCCAGCGATTCATCTTCCAATACATGGCGATAAGCATGAATCAACGCTTGAGGAATGTGCCATTTATCGTGTGCCATATTAAAATAATTGTGGATGCAAGTAAGTGCCAACCGTTGGGCTGCATCCCATTTGGCAAAGCCATCTGACTCAAACCGCAATAGCGCGAGCAATTCCTCCTCACTGACTTGGTGATGCAATTTCACCGGGGCAGAAAAATCCCGCAATAAGGAAATAATCGGTTTTCCTGGCAAACCTGTGAAATGGAAAACCTGCTGTTCCTCACGTAGTTCCAATACGTCATGTTTTAGCGGCAAAGATTGGCCACTCTCATCAAATAAAGCAATTCGCACAGGAATATGGAAAGGTTTCTTCTCCTTGCATTCCGGGGTGGGTGCACATGATTGGGACATGATAAGTGTGAGGTTACCTTGACTATACTCTGTAATCACCCGAATCTCCGGTGTACCAGCCTGGCTATACCAAAGTTTAAATTGATTTAGGTCAACCTGATTCGCATCGGCCATGGCAGCAACGAAATCATCGATGGTTACCGCTTGCCCATCATGGCGCTGGAAATATAAATCCATGCCGCGGCGAAAACCTTCCTTGCCTAACAACGTATGCTGCATACGGATGACTTCTGCCCCTTTGTTATACACCGTCGCCGTATAAAAATTGTTAATTTCCTGGTAAGACTCAGGCCTTACCGGATGCGCCATACTGCCAGCATCTTCAGGAAATTGGGTACTACGTAAGACCTTAACGTCGAGGATCCGATTGACATCACGAGAATTCATGTCACGTGAAAACTCCTGATCACGAAAGACAGTCAATCCTTCTTTTAAACTCAATTGGAACCAATCGCGGCAAGTAACACGATTCCCTGTCCAATTATGAAAATACTCATGGCCAACAACCCCTTCAACATCGGCAAAATCTTGATCTGTTGCCGTGTCAGGACGCGCCAATATGTATTTGGAGTTAAAAAGATTTAACCCTTTATTTTCCATCGCCCCCATGTTGAAATCACTGACAGCAACAATCATGTAAATGTTTAAGTCATATTCACGGCCATAAACGTCTTCATCCCAACGCATAGCTCGTTTCAAAGAAGCCATTGCATGGGCACATTTATCTTCGTTGCCTGGTTCAACATAAATGTGTAAATCCACTGTCTTGCCGGAAGCGGTGACAAACTTGTCTTGTACACAAGCCAAGTCTCCCGCCACCAAAGCAAATAAATAGGAAGGTTTTTTGAATGGATCTTGCCATTTTACCCAATGACGCCCATGCTCCAGGTCGCCTGAATCAATTAAATTACCATTGGAAAGCAACACAGGGTACTTCGTCTTATCAGCGCTAATGGTTGTGGTATAGATTGCCAACACGTCGGGCCTGTCTAAGTAAAAGGTAATTCGCCGGAATCCTTCTGCTTCGCATTGGGTGCAAAAAAGTTGATGGGAACGATAAAGCCCAGATAATTGCGTATTATTTTGCGGATAAATGCGAGTGACGATTTCTAAAAAGAATTCTACATCCGGGCAGTTTTCAATAATTAAATCGCCGTTTTGTAGACGATAGTCTTTTTTATCGATAAGCTGTCTATCATCCATATGAACACTAACAAGTTCTAACTCATCGCCATATAAATGCAACTCACCTGCCTGTTGGCGCTTTAACTTCATGCGATTAATCACAAGCGCATGATCATCATGGAGATCAAAATCAAGATCGACAGTATCCACAGTAAAATTAGGTGCCTGATAGTCTTTGCGGTAAATAGTTTTGTCTGGCATGAACTTTGCTCCGGCTAAGTAAGGGTCACAACATTAATAAATTCGGTAATTAAAAAAATTCCATAGGAATTGATACTATTATATAGATATAGTAAAACGAAAAATAAAGCGAAAAACAAAAAGAATCAAAGAATAGCGTAGCCAGCAGTGATCAGTGAAAGGGGAAATGGCTTATGAATACAACCGAGTTTTTAGCAAACTATACAAAGCGCTATGTGGATAATAAGGCGGAGGAGTTAAGTCTAGATGAATATCTAGAACTGTGCCGCACAGATCCCTCTGCCTACGCCAACCCAGCCGAGCGCTTGCTCATGGCCATTGGCGAACCGGAGATGATTGACACGCGTCATGACCCGGTTCTATCCCGTATTTTTTCCAATAAAGTCATACCTTATTATCCTGTTTTTAAAGAATTTTTTGGAATGGAAGAACCCATTGAGCAAATTGTTGGTTTTTTAAAGCATGCTGCTCAAGGCTTAGAAGAAACAAAGCAAGTTCTTTATCTGCTTGGTCCTGTAGGGGGCGGTAAATCATCTTTAGCAGAGAAATTAAAAGATTTAATGGAAAAAATTCCTTTTTATGCCATTAAAGGTTCACCCGTTTTTGATTCCCCGCTGTCATTATTCCATCCAGAGGAAGACGGCGAATTATTGTTTGAGCGCTTCGGCATCCCGCCACGTTACCTGCGTTACATCATGTCACCCTGGGCGGTCAAACGGCTACAAGAATACAATGGCGACATCAGCCAATTCCGGGTCGTCAAAGTTAAGCCGTCACGCTTAAAACAAATTGCGGTTGCGAAAACGGAGCCAGGTGATGAGAATAACCAAGATATTTCTTCTTTAGTCGGTAAAGTGGATATCCGTAAGCTAGAAGAATTTTCGCAAGACGACCCTGATGCTTACAGTTACTCAGGAGGCCTATGCCGCGCTAACCGCGGGTTACTCGAATTCGTCGAAATGTTTAAAGCGCCTATTAAAGTTTTACATCCTTTACTCACCGCAACGCAAGAAGGCAACTATAACGCAACAGAAGGCCTATCAGGGTTACCTTTCGAAGGCATTATTGTCGCACACTCGAACGAATCGGAGTGGCAAACGTTTCGTAACAACAAAAACAATGAAGCTTTTATCGACCGGATTAACATTGTTAAAGTTCCCTATTGCCTCCGCGTTTCCGAAGAATTGCGCATCTATCAAAAATTGCTTGATAACAGCTCGCTGAAAGATGCACCTTGTGCTCCCGGCACCTTGGAAATGCTTGCGCAGTTTTCCGTGCTGACGCGGCTAAAAGAACCGCAAAATTCAAGCATCTATTCAAAGATGCGTGTTTATAATGGCGAATCGTTGAAAGATACCGATCCGAAAGCGAAGTCTTACCAAGAATATCGCGATTTTGCCGGTGTCGATGAAGGGATGAGCGGAATATCAACACGATTCGCTTTTAAAATTTTATCGAAAGTTTTCAATTTCGATCACTCTGAAGTGGCAGCCAACCCGGTTCATCTGCTTTATGTGTTAGAACGACAGGTTGAGCAAGAGCAATTTGCGCAAGAATTACATGAAAAATATTTAACGTTTATTAAAGAGTACTTAACACCCAAATACGTCGAACTTATTGGCAAAGAAATTCAAACTGCCTACCTTGAGTCTTACTCTGAATATGGTCAAAACATTTTTGATCGGTACATCACTTATGCCGATTTCTGGATTCAAGATCAAGATTATCGCGATCCTGATACAGGAGAAATTTTTGATCGATCTTCACTGAATCTAGAACTCGAGAAAATTGAAAAACCAGCAGGGATTTCTAATCCAAAAGATTTCCGAAATGAAGTGGTGAACTTTGTACTTAGAGCACGCGCGAATAATCATGGTAAAAATCCCGTATGGAACAGTTACGAAAAATTAAAATCCGTTATTGAGAAAAAAATGTTTACCAACACTGAGGATCTATTACCCGTGATTTCGTTTAATGCGAAAGCCTCTGAAGATGACAAGAAGAAGCATGAGGAATTTATCGCGCGGATGATCGATAAGGGTTATACCCGTAAACAAGTCAGATTATTGTGTGAATGGTATCTGCGCGTCAGAAAATCACAATAATTACTGGCCTAAACGGGTGCTGAATAGGACGGATTTATGTCGCAACTGATAGATAGACGACAGAATGCGGGCAAGAAAAGCACAGTGAATCGCCAACGCTTTCTGCGCCGTTATAAAAATCAAATTAAGCGCGCCGTATCTGAAGCAGTAGGTAAACGGAGTATTACTGAAATTGATCAAGGGGAGCAAATCAGTATTCCTGCCAAAGATATCTCCGAACCCCGCTTTCGGCGTGGTTTAGGAGGGCGGATAGAGCAAATTTTACCCGGAAATGACCAGTTCATCACAGGTGATCGTATTAAACGGCCCAGTGGTAGCGGAGGCGGTGGTAGCGGTAGTCAAGCCAGCGACTCGGGCGAGGGCGAAGACGATTTTGTGTTTCAATTATCCCGTGAGGAATTCCTGGAGTTATATTTCGAGGACTTAGAACTTCCAGACTTGGTTAAAAAAGAGTTGGCGCGATTGACCACCTATAAAACGGTGAGAGCAGGAGTAAGCACCAGTGGTATCCCAGCCAATATTAATGTGATCCGCTCAATGCGCCAAGCAGCGGGCAGACGCATGGCATTAGCTTCTCCCTATAAGCGCCAATTACGAGAGGCTGAGGAGGAGCTCGCGCGGCTTGAAGCATCACCCAATCCTGATAAGGTTGATTTATTGCGGTTACAACGGGACATCGAGTTTTTGAAAAAGAGAATCAGCCGCGTCCCGTTTATTGATACGATTGATATTCGCTACAACAATCGAATTAGAATCCCCGCTCCATCCACGCAAGCCGTAATGTTTTGTGTGATGGATGTATCAGGTTCGATGGATGAAGCTAAAAAAGACATTGCCAAACGCTTCTTTATCTTGCTTTATCTTTTTCTTACTAAAAATTACGAAAAAATTGAGCTGGTTTTTATCCGCCATCATACTTCAGCCAAGGAAGTCAACGAGGAAGAGTTTTTCTATTCCCGTGAAACCGGCGGAACAGTGGTTTCAAGTGCTTTAGAGTTGCTGCACAACATCATCGAAGCCCGTTACCCCGCTTCTTCTTGGAATATTTATGTGGCCCAAGCTTCGGATGGGGATAATTGGAACGCTGACTCACCCTATTGCCAGGAATTGCTGCAAGAAAAAATCATGCCTTTGCTACAGTATTTCGCCTACATTGAGATTATGCCTCGTCATCATCAAAGCCTTTGGGAGGTTTATCAACAAATCAAAAGCATCTATCCTAATTTTGCTATGGAAAATATTGACACCGTGTCTGATATTTATCCTGTGTTTCGCGAATTATTCAAAAGGAAGACGGCATGAGAAAAAAACCGTTATCTACTGGTGCCGAATGGACCTTCGAACTTATTCAAACCTACGATAGAGAAATTGCAAGCCTGGCAAAGGATTTCAAGTTAGATACTTACCCTAACCAAATTGAAATCATCTCCGCTGAGCAAATGATGGATGCTTATGCTTCAGTCGGGATGCCCATTGGTTATCACCATTGGTCATTTGGAAAACATTTTGTGGGTGTGGAAAAAAGCTATAAACGCGGGCAGATGGGTTTGGCCTATGAATTAGTAATTAATTCTAATCCCTGCATCTCCTATCTAATGGAAGAAAACACCATGGCTATGCAAGCGTTGGTTATTGCGCACGCTTGCTATGGACATAATTCTTTCTTTAAAAACAACTACCTTTTTAAAATGTGGACCTCAGCCGATGCCATCATTGATTATTTAGTTTTTGCACGAAATTACATCAGTGAATGTGAGCAGCGTTTTGGCATTGACGAGGTAGAGACAACACTTGATGCCTGTCATGCGCTAATGAATTATGGTGTTGATCGATATAAACATCCTGCCAGTTTATCGATGCAAGAGGAAAAAATTCGCCAACAAAATCGCGAAATCTATCTACAATCTCAAGTTAACGAATTGTGGCGCACTATACCTAAAAGCAAAGAAGTTGACGAAAATGGGCGTAAAAAACGTTTTCCTGAAGAACCGCAAGAGAATGTCCTTTATTTTATTGAAAAAAATGCACCCTTATTAGAACCTTGGCAACGGGAAATCGTGCGAATTGTGCGAAAAATTGCCCAATATTTTTACCCTCAAGGCCAAACAAAAGTGATGAATGAAGGCTGGGCATGCTTCTGGCACTATACGCTTTTAAACGCACTTTACGATAAAGGCTTAGTAACTGATGAATTCATGTTGGAAGTTTTGCAAAGCCATACCAATGTTATCATGCAACCTTCTTACAATAGTCCTTATTTTTCCGGGATTAACCCCTACACGTTGGGCTATCACATGATGCAAGACATTAAGCGGATATGTGAAAGCCCAACAGAAGAGGATAAACGCTGGTTTCCTTTTTTAGCTAACAGCGATTGGTTAACTAGTCTTGATTTTGCCATGCGTAATTTTAAAGATGAGAGTTTTATTGCCCAATACTTATCACCACGATTGATTCGTGAATTAAAATTATTCTGTATTGTCGATGACGATCGAAATCCCGACTTAATGGTGAATGCAATTCATGACGAGCATGGTTACCAAATGATTCGTGAAGCCTTATCCAAACAATATAACCTTGGTTCTTTAGAACCGGATATTCAAGTCTATTCCGTAGATGTCGAAGGGGATCGCTCTTTAACCTTGCAATACGCACAACATAATCGTATTCCTTTAGGGGAAAGCACTGATGAGGTGCTTAAACACCTCTATAGCCTATGGAAATTTCCCGTTACTTTGCAGGCAGTAGACCTACAAGGACAAATTACCGCCGAATACCATTGTCCTCCATTGCCCCCAGGTAAGCCTAAAGAAGTTCCAAAATAATTTCTACGGTCCGGAAAATAGGGCAAATTTTAGTTTACCGCTAAAGATTAACGAAAATTACTGTTTTAGTGTCTTGCAGCCTTGCCAAAAGTCAAGACTATTTCAGAGGGCTGATTGAATCGTAAATCGTTTTTTCTGCCGCATCAATCTGGTTCTCTGTATCCGTTTTAATTTTAACAGAGGAAATTCCAATTACACTTAATATCCAATTAATGAATTTACAAAAACCACCAGTATGATCTTCAAGTCCGGTTCTAGCATTTAAAGCAGCACACTGAATTTCTTCACAAGCCCTTCCGTAATCAATTTGGTTTTCTTCGTCGGCGCTATTAAGGTTTGCTTTGATGCTCTCTAGATTTCTCTTAAGTTCAGCAATTTTTTCTTTCTTATTCGATTTATTCTTCACAAAAAGTTCGTCTGATGCATTTGTAATTTCAGCTTCCAAAGAATCAATTTTTTCTTCTAATAGGGCAACTGCATTATCAATTCTTTGAGTTAGTATTTTTCTTATCTCATTTGTCAACTGGATTAGTTTAGAAGTCCATTCTTTGATTTGAGGGTTTTCTTCTGGATTTACGCCCCTCGTATCGTAATGGCTTATATTATTGACTAATTCTTCCATTTTTTTGTCGTATGCCCTGACAATATCCTTCCAATTAGCATCCTCCTTAATACCAATTATCTGATTAAATGAAGCCGTCATACAAATCACTTCAGTTGGTTAGAATTGATTTATTATAAAGCTAATTCATTATAGAAATATTAAGAAAAGTGCGTGTTTTCATTTGATGCCTCAGTGCAGGACAAAAAAATAATAATTTTTGACCTTAAAGAAGACAAATAACAAAACAGATAAAACGATGTTTAGTCCTTAGTCATTTTTGTATTCTGACCCTCTTTGTCATTTTGCTAATTCAATAGCAAATGCGAGTGCGAGCTTAGTGAAGTTTGTCATGTGCTCGGTATTCAGCAAACTCAATGTATCCGCGGAAGTGTGGATATGTGGGTTGTGTTCTGCAAAGCTGGTTTCGCACGGAAAGGCAGCTGGAATACCGGCAGCCATCCAAGAGGCATGGTCACTGCATCCATAGCCACATTTGGAATAAGCCACAGGTACATTAACGTAAATCTTAATTAGTTCAGCAACAAAATCACTCAATTGTGGATCAGTATAATCACGAAAAATCCACATTGTTGGATTATTCTCGTCACTGCGATAACCAGTCATATCAAATTGAATGGCTGCTTTTACGGGAATCTTTTTCTTTGTTACTAACTCCTGAACAACAAACTGAGAACCAACCAAACCGCGCTCTTCAGCGGCATACCAGATCAGATAGACCGGGCGCTTAAACTCAATTTGTGATGCGAGCAAAATACGAGCAGTCTCCAGTACTACCGCCGAACCACTTGCATCATCACCTGCACCCGGCATGCGACCATCTAATGTATCCATATGCGCCCCAATGACAATGGCTGGCTCATGGCTCTCTTTACCAATCACTGTAACGAGTGAGGGCTGGCGATAGTTGCTGCCTGTAGCAACAAAGTAAGCTTCGGTATCTTGTCGGCCATATTCCATGGCCAAACTCTCAAACTGCGCCTTTAACCATTCTGCAGTTTCTACCCCCGTGGGTTGGGTAGCCGAACGATTGTAATAGCTCGTTAGATGAGTCAGTGTTTGCCAAATATTCTCTTCGCTGATCTTTGAAAATACGCTTTTAACAGCTGCCTTATGTTTAATTTCATAATGTTGTGGAGGTTCAAGAAATGTTGGTTTGGCCGACTTTGATAAAAGCTTACTCGCAATCTTCTGCTTTTGAGCGAGATCTGATGTCTTAAAATGATGGCTTACATTCACAAAACGCCCACAACTTACTTGATCAGCTAACAACACAAGGCTATTCAGCTCGGTTGAAGGGAAATCGATAATCTTAAATTGAGTATTTTCCGCTAATAATGGGTGAGTTTGCGGTAATTTTACGGCTAGACATTGGGGTAATTGGAGTTGCTCTGTTGCTGGTTTCTGTGCTATTGTTGAACAAGGGTTGATAGTCATAATGAAAGCGACAACGTAAGTCCAAGAATAAAATCGCATTTTTTCTCCAGAAGGTTAGGGCAATCAACTAGTGCCGAATTATATACCAGAGTTATTTGGGCAAGTAGACAAAGGATGCTCAATTACATAAGTGATTAATAATTTCGTTTATCCAAATCCATTATTTATAGGAGAGAAAACCTCGTGCATAGCCTCAAACTATTTGACAAAAGATTGGAAGAACATTTAGAAGAGCCTCAAAAATACAAGATGTATGAATATAACCCGAAGTACACGCAGTCCGCCGTGAATCCATTATTCATTAAAATTTATGAAAAAGAATTGAAACTGTACGGTGAATCAAAAAGTTATAATATCAGCATGGATGAAAATGGAAATTGTACCCTTGTCCCAAACTACCGGTCTCTCCGTGGAAGTTTGAGCACCATTACACCGGTAGACGGCAAAATTTATATTTTTGCCATTGTGCTTGACGAGAGAACTAATAAATTGCAGCTAAGAATCGGCGAAGGAAGCCACTACCTTATTGCAAATCAAGCGACACAAGTGGTGGCCGCAGGCACACTATGCTTTATGGATAGAAAAATTATCAGTATATGTAATGATTCAGGCGCCTATCATGTTGATTTTGCGACTTTGCCAGAAGAAAAGCAGGCCAAGTATGTCGCGTCGCTAAAGCGCGCCCTCGAAAAAGTGAATCTCCCCGCTGATAAACTAGTTCTTTTTGAAAAAGAACCTCCCAAAGCTTGTTTGCCATCCGGTTGACCAGCCCTTGATTCTCATATGCTAGAGGATTGAGCATTTACCACAAGCCACGGATTTACTTTTTTCTAAATGGGCCGTGTTATCCTGCTTCGTTTGATTGTATTGGTTTAGGTAATTATCAAATCCTTCTTGTCCACTTAAGTTCTGGTACGTTAATTTCTCTGCTTTATAGAGGATAAGCGCTAAACCGTTCTTCATCTCGTCCAGAGTGGATTCCCCTTCAAAAAAGGAATCACATTGGGTCATAAAAAGTTCTGTTTCTTGACGACTGAGGTTTATCTGCTCCCCCCCTGTAATGAATTCCTTGATTAAGGTTCTTAGACTGCTTGTGAATAACTTACTGTCAGTTATCCCTTGCAGTTGATAACCGTCTTTTAAAAAAAGATAGAGATCTGTAGTAATGGTTTTAATGAAAAACGCTTTAAATTCCTCTTGCTTATCATTTTCAATAGCATCCCGCAATAAATGACACAAGCAAACCGACCTGTCTTTACACATTTACTCATCTCCATGATTGATACATTCATTACCTTAAACGGTGCTATGAACTGTATATTACTTCTTTTGCAAAAAAAAGTTGCATTTAAATTTCCCTTGATAATAAAAATGATCTTTTTTTGTTCTCAGTATTATTGATAATCATTTTCATTTGTTATAAAGTTTCAATTCCTTTGAGCCGCTTCCAAGGTGAATCATGAAACTAAGAAAAATGAAATTTAAAAAAATTCCCTATTACCTCTTACTCTCACTCTTAACTTTTGGTGCCAGCCTAATTATTGGTTTTTTAAGTTTTACTGGGATGTTTACCATAGTCCCTCTCCTTTCTTTAGCAATTGGCTCTTTTGTCCTGTCTGTAGCTTATGAAGGCGAAATTTACCTACAAAACATTAAAGGAGCGCTCAATAAGCTTTTATTTAAACAAGATTATCTGAAACATTACCTCGCTAATGACTATTTATTACAACAATTTACTTGTGATCCTCCGATAATTAATACGAACGCAGAAGATTGCCCGCAGTTTTTTAAAGATTATGAAGCGCAGCTTCGATTACTGAGTAAATTTACCCATAAGCGTTTAGATAAAGAGTCTCGAAAACGAAAAAAGCAAATCGAAAAAGCACTCCGTGACATGGAAAAATGGTTTGCTTTGCAATTATTTTCTTCCGATGAAGAAAATTTAACCCTATATGAAAACGAATTGCGCAACTGGCTTAAAGACCACGGCCAAGAGGAAGCAAAAGCACTCTTAAAAAATCGCCAGACTACTTTTACTGCAGTCAAAGTGTTTAGTACTTTGGCGGGTATTTTCATGAGTTTAGGGACCACTTACCTTTTAGTTGAAGCTTTTGCTGCCCTACCTTTCCTTGCGGCAATACCTTTTGCCACTTTGCCGGCAATTATTGTCCCTATGGCTATTCTTGCTGGTGCTGCTTACACTTTTCTTATCTATAATGCAGTCACCGACATGATCAATAACGATTCCCTGCGGAAATGGTATCGTAATATACGGGATGATCTTAAAAAAGGAGTAACTCCTCGTAACGTTTTCATGGCAGTTTCCGCAATTGTGTTACTCACATTAACGGCTGCCCTGACTGTCTGTACAGCAGGCACCTGGTGGACTGTTGCCAAACACACCCGGCCTTTGTTTTCCTGGATGAGTAAAATCCCCAATTTAATCGCAAGCGGTATTGCAATTATTACAGGGACTGCCCAACTCATTTTCAATTTACAAAATACCAGCGAATCGTTGGAGCTAATTGATAATGCGACAAAAATGGAAGAGAGCGTATGGAGCAAAATCAGCAAAGCTTTCTCTAAAGGCTTTAAGGCTCTGGTGCAAAATGAAAACTGGCTGCAACTTGTCAACCTGCCACGCCTCTTTTTAATGGCCACTTTTCTTCCTCTGCGGCTTATTCTGTTTATCGGCCATTTAGTAAGCATGGCAGTTTCATCTGACCGGGTTCCTGGTATTCCCGAAATCATTTCCGCCGTGCTTGGATTTACAAGTGAATTTTTTGAAGATTTACATTATTTCTTGGGTGATCTCTTCCACAGCCACAAACACAGTCATGACTCCCAAGATCTGATTAAAGAACGACTCGGGCAAGGTCACGGCCATGATCACAGTGCGGACATCCCAACCCGGGCTCTCAAATTTCTTTTCACTCCAGTCTTCGCTGCAGCGGCAGGTTGGGACTGGCTAGCAACACGGATCATCAAAACGCCACGCCAAGAATGTGGACTTTTGCAAATGAACGCTGATCCAACTCAAACCGCTTTTGAGGAACTGCCATTACAAGGAAGAAGTGCAGCAATTGTATACAATGATACCCTCTATTATGCAGATCAAAGAAAACAGACAGTTAAAAAAATTAAATCGACAAACATCGATGGTATTGAACAACTGAAGCGGGTAGCACGAGATGAATACCGAACTGCCAATGATAGCGAACTTGATGTGATTTTCGCCCTCACTGGCCGCCATGGTCAGACTCAACTCTCCTGGACAGAAGCATGGAATAGACAAACAGGAAAACCATCAGAAAAATCTGTAACTGTTAAAGCGAATGCCAAGCAGCCGTCTGATGCATGGAAAGTTGAGCATTCGATGTTTCGGATTAATCGCTATATTGATAAGCACTTGAGCAAAGCCACCTTAGACCCTCACGCACATGCACCAGAAAAAATTCATGGATTAGAAGGCTTACGCGATGCTATTCGTAATATGGAAGAGCCGATGGAAGACAAAATTAAGGCGCGCATTGGTCAGGAAGTGCAGAAAGATATCTATAATAAACATCGCCACGACTACCCCTTTTTCCGTCAAACAGGCAACACGCGTACACAAGATTTCTTAGAAGAGGACTTACCTCAGCGGATTAGTGCATCGCCAGCGGCGTAATCACTCGCGGTTGATTGCAATGATAATCCGAGCCGCGCGTGAGCAAACGGATATGGAGTCGACTTCTTATCCGCTCCCTCACGGCCTCGGAGCTTCTTAACTCAATGGCAGTGGGGCTATGCACATGGACTACCTGACTATCAAAACCTCACTGTTCTAATAAGCTCTTTATTCCTGCTAAATGTGATTTAGCGATGGCCTTTGACTTTTCTTCATTGCGCTCACCGGCCTTACCAAACCATTCCAAGCTATCTTGGGGCAATTCATCTAAAAATCGGCTAGGTTGGCAATCTTGTAACTCCCCGAGCCGGCGTCGCTGTTTTGCCAGAGTGAAGCATAACTCTTTTTGGGCACGTGTAATTCCCACATAAGCAAGGCGCCGTTCTTCTTCAATTTGATCACCATCAATACTCACACGATGAGGCAGCAACTCTTCCTCCATACCCACTAAATAGACAAAAGGAAACTCCAATCCTTTTGACGCGTGTAACGTCATCAATTGCACCGTTTCTGTATCTTGCTCATCAGCCTGTTCCAAGATATCGATCAAGATAAGCTTATTGACGACATCGGTTAGACGGTGATTTGGTTCTTTCGCCAACAGCCGCCCCACCCAATCTACCAATTCCCATACATTATCCATGCGCTTTTGTGCCTTGGCTGGGGTATCGCATTGTTCATAAATATAAGCTTCGTAACCACTTTCCTCGATCATTTCGCGTAGTACTTCGACAACAGGTCCGGTGAGAATCCGCGCTTTAATTTGTTCAAGCCATCCTTTAAATACTTGTAAAGCAGTGCGTGGTTTATCGGCGACATGTTCTGCTAAAGCAAGATGATCAGCGCAAGTATAAAGACTTTGCCCTCGCGATTGGGCGTAATGACCCAACGCATCCAAACTCGTCTCCACAATACCGCGTTTTGGGGTATTGATTACCCGTAAAAAAGCAGCATCGTCTGCTTCATTACACAGCAATTTGAGATAAGCAAAAACATCTTTAACCTCCGCACGGGTAAACCAAGACTGCCCGCCGCTAATCCGATAGGGAACGCTATGTTGCCGTAACACTTTTTCAAACACGCGGGACTGGTGGTTGCCACGATACAAAATAGCGTAGTCGCCATACTGCCTTCGATGACGCAATTTATGACTAATCAAATCCGCCACGACCTGCTCTGCTTCATCATTTTCATCTTTGCAGCATAAAACTCGCAGTAATTCTCCATGCCCTAATTCAGACCAGAGTTTTTTGTCGAACAAATGCGAATTATTGGCAATTAAATGATTAGCCACATGGAGAATCCGGCGAGTGGATCGATAATTTTGCTCCAATTTAATTAACTTTAAATTAGGGTAATCGCGTTGTAATTGCGCTAAATTTTCAGGTTTCGCCCCGCGCCAGGCGTAAATCGATTGATCATCGTCGCCAACAACGGTGAAGCTTGCCCGTAAACCGACAAGCAATTTAACTAATTTATATTGGCTAGTATTTGAGTCCTGGTATTCGTCGACCAATAGATGACGGATTTTGTTTTGCCAATGCTCCATGATTTCTTCATGCTGTGACAGAAGTCTCACGGGTAAGCGAATTAAATCATCAAAATCGACTGCATTATAAGCCTTCAAAGCTTGCTGATAACGCGGATAGAGATGCGCTGCCGCTTCAAAAAGTGGCGTGCTAGCTAAATGGCTTCCCAGTTCTTCAGGTTCTAACAGATCATTTTTCCATTGGGAAATTTGCTGTTGAATCTGCATGATGTGATCGCGATCATTCGCTTTACCTGCAGGTAGAAAATGACGCAGAAGCTGTTGGCAATCCTCACTATCAAAAATCGAAAATCCAGCCTTTAGACCGCACAGATTGACATTTCGCTTAATAATGCTCAAACCTAGGGTATGGAAAGTTGCCATCTTCAAACCGCGGCGATGACTGCTCGATAGAATAGAGGCAACACGCGCACGCATTTCGTTAGCGGCTTTATTAGTAAACGTTACTGCACAAATCGTGTGTGCAGCATAACCGCAATGTTCAATAAGATAAGCAATTTTTTGAGTAATCACACGTGTCTTGCCACTACCCGCTCCGGCCAAGACCAACAAAGGACCATCGATGTATTTAACCGCTGCCATTTGTTGTGGATTAAGCATAATTACTTCCGAACAAAAAAGAAGCATTATCGCGCGCCTAGCGGAGGCAGGCAATCTTCTTTATGTTAGAATAAGGTGGATTTTGCTTTTTAAGGCTCATAATGAAAGAAACCGATTCTCTACAGCGCTTTATGTTTGAACACGCTAGCATTCGCGGTGAAATTGCGCATTTGCAAGAAACCTATCAAACGATCATGGCCCAGCGCCCTTATCCACCTATGGTCAAACATTTACTGGGTGAGGCCTTAATTTCTTGTTTACTTTTGGTGGGCAGCATTAAGTTTAAAGGGGAGTTGAGTTTACAGTTTCAGGGAGACAAACGCCTTCCCTTACTGATTGTGCAGTGTGACGATCAATTGCATTTAAGGGCATTTGCATCTTACCAAGAAGATTTAGAGACCGCTGACTATGCGCAAGCTTTTTTAAAAGGACAAATGGCTTTGACTATTAGCCAATACAATACAACCCAAACCTATCAAAGTATTGTTCCCATTCAGGCCACTTCGATGAGTGAAAATTTAATGTACTATTTCGCCCAATCTGAACAAGTCGCAAGCCGTCTTTGGCTAGCCGTGAATGACGATATGGCTGCAGGAATGTTACTACAACTCATGCCAGGCCAAGATACGCTCCAGCGCGAGCAATTTTGGGAATATGCTGTTCAACTTGGGCAGACAGTGAGCGAAGAGGAGTTGCTAACCTTAGACAATAAGACCCTTCTCCATCGCTTGTACCACGAAACAGAACTACGCCTATTCGATAGCCGCACTGCCAGCTTTAAATGCCGCTGCAACGAAGAAAAAATGAAGCAAGTATTAACCATTCTGGGAGAAGAAGAAGCGAAAAAGCTATTGCAGGAAAGGGGGAAAGTAGAAATTAGCTGTGATTTTTGTAATAAACATTATAGCTATGATGCCATTGATATCACTTTATTATTCCGCAAGCTTTAACATCAATTAACTGATCTTTTTGCACTGTCTTTCTTTCATGCCAGGACCATAGTAGCCATTGGTATAAATTTTGAATAAATAGGAAAAGATGGACAGTGCGAGTCAATTATGCGATTGCTGATTGCTTTGCTTAGTTTATTTATACTTCCTTCATTTGCTCAAGAGGTGCATATTATTGCTGTAGGGGATGTTTTGCTCCATCCCCCCTTGCAAATAAAAGGATTGGAGAAAGGGTTTACTCAGCTATGGTCCCCTCTCATTCCACTTTTGGAGGGGGCCGACCTTACCTATGGTAACTTAGAAGGCCCAACCGCGGAAATGCTGGATATGCGCGGAAAACCCACTGATAATTTTAAACGTGCCTATACTGCTTACCCAATGTTTAATTACCCTCCTACCCTAATTGGCGCGCTAAAATCTTCGGGTTTCGATATTGTATCTACGGCCAACAACCATACCCTTGATCGCTTAGGTGTGGGTATTGATAAAACCATAGCCAGTTTGGAGGCAAATCAGCTCGCCTTCACCGGCACAAGAAGACAAAACAGTGAGGCTCCTTGGTATACCGAAACACATGCGCGAGATATTTCAATTGTTTGGCTAGCTTGTACCCAGGATACGAATGGTATTGCGGACCAATACAATCAAGTGTTGCATTGCTATCGTGATAAACACCAAATTCTTCAATTAGTTAGTGAACTCGCCAAAACTCATGATGCAGTCATCATCACCCCACATTGGGGGATTGAATATCAAACAAAACCCAACAAATCACAACAAAAATTTGCCCAAGAATTAGCTGAGGCTGGCGCTTTAGCGATTCTAGGCTCACATCCCCACTGTGTTCAGCCTTTCGAATGGATAACAACAAGTTCAGGCAAAAAGGTCTTTGTCGCTTATTCATTAGGAAATTTTGTTTCGAACCAAGGGAGTTTGAAAAATCGCTCCAGCGGTTTATTATCGTTATACTTAGCTAAAAAAAATGGCTTCATTTTCATCGATAAAATCAGCTTTCAGCCTACTTATATGGAAAATCGCGGCGGACAAATGCAGCTGAATCGAGTCACCTCGAAAAAACACCCTGCTTACCTGTGGCTCAAATCCGTGATTGGTGAGAAGTATTTGGATTTAAATTAGCTAAAATTCCGCGCATTACGCGCGGACTGTAAAAGTAAGATAAATCGACACAGGTTGCATCGGTTTACTGCAATGGCAGATCAGGAGGCGAAACGATTTTATAATCTCCTGAAGAAATTTGCAGTACCTCCCCCCGCATAGCACGTAAGATCTGTTGCAAGTTAAGAAATTGCTCGCTTAATTGAAAATATAATCTCGACTGGCTCTCATAAATTTCTCCTACTGTTAAGTAAGCAGCCTGCCCCATATCCACAAAATATTCTAAGCTCACATGACGCTTTTCAGCCATTCCAGGAAAGAGACCACAGAAAAGTAAGCTCTTATCACCTACGTCTCTTAACACCTCCGCTTGTCGCCGCCTTGGTGAGTGTAGTGATTCAAGGAAATCGAGGGCAATGACTGATTCAATCAATTTACTTCCTTGAGAAAAGCGCATCAGTAAAAAGACTAAATAACTCTCCGTGTTTTCGTTAAGTAGCAAATGGGTTGATGCCTGAGCCTCATTCACCAACGCATGCCATTGGCTAATTTCAGTGGGATGCAAAATTAACTTCCTCATAATATCCCCATGCTTCTACTACTTACTTTTAGTGTAGCAAACTGTATACCAGTATCGGGTTGATTTTGTTTAAATTTTAATCAAATAGCGCTCATAAGTGCCTGCGTCCCATTTAGGCAACAATTGAAAAAAAAATTTGCGCATCTCACCTTTGAGTATTATCTGTTCCATTTAAAATTCCAGGCGTGGTATTTACCGTACCATTGCTATTAACATTATTAGGCACGGTATTAGGGCCAATTGAACCCGCATTGAAAGGAACACCTTCGTTAGTCACGTTCGGGTGGACTTGGTTTTTTTGCTCTGGCACACCAGTGGGAGCAGAGCTACCTGGTAATGTAACTTGTGTTGGATCAGTATTAGCAGCCGGCGCAAAGAAAATGATGATGAGGGCAATCAATGCCACGATTAATCCATAAAACAGCTTATTCATACCATCCGTCCTACATTTGCTCTCTTTTTCTCCTATACTTATAGTTTAGTTTCCTTTTTATACAAATTCATTCAACCCGCAGATTAAGTTACCCCGAGTTCAGCAGTTGAAACGATTATGGATGGAAAAAAGATTAGTCTTCACTCATAAGTCCATTCACCATATTCATTAATGAGAACCTTGGAACCATCTATCACTTTAAGGTGGCCATCTTCAGACACGAAATAATAAGTACTGCCGTTAGAGAATTCATAGCCGAGGGAATGGCAAGGTGTTGTCTTATCGGCACACGGTTGCATAACCTGTCTACCTACCAACCGAATAGTAGCGCCGGTATCTTTGTTCGTCCCTTCATAACTGACTCGCTCACACCCAACTTCATGGTCTTGGCTTAAGCAAGTGATCACTACGCGATAATGATCGGTGTCCAATATCGCTGCCATTGTTGAAGTGGTTAAGAGTAAACCCATAAGCCCGATTAATTGTTTCATGATCATGTCCTTATAATTTAATCGGTATATACCTATAGCCTAGTCTATAAATTCAAACAAATGATATTTGATTTGTGTAAGGGTTTGTTTACAGGCAATAGGCTCTACAAAACTAGCAATAAAATCTTGCCAAAAATCATAGTACAAATAGCTTTGTAAAGGATGATGATCAGAAACTGGAAAGCACGGTCCATGGTTTGCTTCCAACAACCATAACCGCCCGTGATCATCGACAAGAAAATCAAAGCCATAAATGGCTAAAGTTCGTAATTTACCGGAAATAAAAGCCTGAGGATATAGTCTCCGTAATCCCTTCACTATCGCAGCCACAATCTCCTTAATCTGCGGGTACAGGGTGGGAGTAAACGAAGCAAAACGCTGAGATGGAATTTGAATCACATTGGATTCATCTTCTTGTAAATGCTCATTGGTCAAGTGCGGACGGAGATCAGAAAACTCTTTTGCCGGAAAAGGGTGCATAGCCACATTAAAGTAACCATGAGGATACAAATAGGTTCCCGCATAATTTGTTACGATAACAAACATGCGGATACTGTATTTCCGTCTGTCTCTTAATAAATGGGGATTGGTAATGTATTGCTGCAAAACATGCTCTCCTCCCAAACGTTTGCTATTGAGATAATGTTGTTCTAATTCACTTAACTTGTTAAAGATTTTAATTTCTTTCCCGTTATTAAGTAGCGAGGGCTTTAGAATCCAGACGAGATCGTCGATTTGATTAAGTACTTGCTTGTGGAACAAATAATATTGATTACCAATTTGATTTAAAACATCTGGCCAATTTTCATCGTTAATGCAGTAGGTTTTTGGCATAACCTCAGGGCAATATTGCTCAACGAGCCGTGCTAATAGATGCTTATATTCAAGGGTTTCGGCAGCCTCAACATTAAATTGTAAGTTAGCATCACTAAAATTGGCTTGCCACTTAAATCGACGCGAACGCCAACCCTGCTCCTTGAGATAGCGTTGCAAATTATAATGGGTTGGCGATTGTGATTGATTTAAACAAAAACAGGGCCGGTTATTCATTTCTTGATGAGCTTTTAAGTTTCTATTAATTCACGCTTAGCAGAAAGTATAGTTGAATTAATGGCAAAACCTAACCCGCCAACTGCTAATCCCCAAAAAGCCGAACCTATACCGTATAATGAAATTCCAGAAGCAGAGACGAGAAAGGTAACGAGTGCAGCCTCCCGGTGGGTTTCATCATCGATGGCAAGCTTTAAACTACTACCTATCGTATTAAGAAGGGCAAGACCGGCTATTGCCATGACCAGCGCTTTAGGAAAAGCCGAAAACAAGGCTACAACCGTCGCCCCGAAAATGCCCGTTAGCAAATAAAAGAGTCCAGCCCATACCGTAGCGCGATAACGCCTGGCAGGATTAGGATCTGCTTCTTGACTCGTACAAATAGCAGCCGTGATCGCAGCTAAATTAAACGCGTAACCACCAAAAGGGGCTAGGATTAATGTCGTTAATCCGGTCCAGCTAATAAGCGGTGAAATTGGGGGGTTATAACCTGCGGCACGTAATACCGCGACTCCCGGAATATTTTGTGAGGTCATTGTCACCACAAAAAGCGGTATACCAATACTTACAAGCACAGACAAAGAAAACACGGGAATCACTAGTTGTGGAATGGATAGCGCAAAATGACAATTGCCTAAATCAAATAAACCTTCATAACCTGCAATAGCAACCCCCAGTATAAGCGTAAGCACAACGACATAGCGGGGAAAAAGATGCCGACCTAACAAATAGCTAATAAACATGGCAGCGACTAATATAAATTGCTGTTGCATTGCTACGAATAAATTCATTCCAAATTGCAATAAAATTCCGGCTAACATTGCTGAAGTAAGCGAACGCGGAATATAACTCATTAATTTCTCAAACCAACCCGTTAATCCTAATAGAAGAATTAGCAATGCGGAAAAAACAAAAGCACCTATCGCCTCAGGCATAGACACTCCGGTTAAACTGGTTACCAGTAGCGCCGCTCCCGGTGTCGACCAAGCGATTAAAATAGGCATGCGATAAAAAAGGGAAAGCCCAATACTTGTCAGCCCCATCCCTACACCAAGTGCAAGTAACCATGAACTCACCTCGGCATAATTACCTCCCGCTGCAGCAGCGGCTTGAAAAATAATGACTACTGAACTGGTAAATCCCACCATTACGGCAACAAAACCAGCGGTAAGGTTGGCAAAAGAGAACTTATTGACCATAATAAATCTCCAACTAGATAGAAGAACGTGCGTTTTAACGCACGAAAGCTTATAATAAACTTGTGCGCTATAACGTACAAGTTTATTTTGGAGCCATTTTGAAAAATATTTCACGCCACATTGCAGAAACATTAAAAAATTTACGCCAACAACGCGGCTTGAGTTTAGACAAAACTGCACAGCTAACCGGTGTTAGTAAGGCCATGCTAGGCCAAATTGAGCGCGAAGAATCAAGTCCTACTATTGCTACGCTGTGGAAAATTGCCAGTGGCTTGCAAACATCGTTTTCATCTTTCATTGAAGAGCCTCCCACTGAATCGGGGGGGGTTATTTATCGCTCTGTGCAAACTCAAAGCCTCAGCCATGTCGATGACCAAATTCGTATCACAACGCTTTTCCCTTTTGATCAACAATTACACTTTGAGCTTTTTTCTATCGAATTACCGCCTGGCTGCGAACATTTATCCACCGCTCATGAGGCTGGGGTTATTGAACATGTTATTGTGGTGAGCGGGGAAATGGAGATTTTACTTAATGATGCCTGGCAAACTTTGCAGCAAGGTGATGCAATACGCTTTGCTGCAAACCAAGCCCATGGCTATCGAAATAGACGCACATTGAGCGCTGTTTTCCATAACATTATCCATTATCCGGTTTAACTATCATTGGCCATTAAGCACTTTTATGGGAAAAGGCGGTAATTCCTTATGCTTTTTCAAAAAATCAGTCACTTCCGTTACTTGCTTTACTGTTGCTGAAGAATAAAGACCCTGGGTACAAGCGGAATTATTATCGCTTTCGGTAACGATGACATACGGCCCTTTGTTTTTAACGACCGAACAAAGACAAGACGCTTTCTTTGGATCCGTTTTATCAATTAGGCATGGGCTGTCTAAACACCAAGCCCAAGGCCGGTCATTTTTACAAACAACATAAGCTTTAATTGGAGAATATCGCGAGCTTACTGTTTGGCCCTTACTCGTTTCAACTGCACCTGTGCAAGGTTTTGTACCAGCTGAATAGCCCTCAGTTACATCGCAATGGCAGGAAACGAATCCCTTTTTATTTGGTATGGATTCACACAATGCCGAAGTACACAAAGCAAACTTGCTTTTGCAAAGAGTAAATCCAGCCGTTGCAACAGATGGGGTAATAACAGCAATCATCAATAAAATAACGAAAAATGCCTTTTTCATAGTCAATCCATTTGTATAAAAACTGAATAATTAGATGGCTAATAGGTTTTTTTGGGCAATTTTAATTCCATTAACTCCTTACTTATGCTACCATAGCCCAACGTTCAAACTATACATCTACTCCAATGATTATCCTATTACTAATTCTTGGAGCTCTTGTAGTTATTAGAGTCTACCAACAATCACAAAGAGCACTGTCTCTCGAAACCACCTCTCCAGCCACAACAGATTATTTAAAACTGGTTAAAGATGTCGTTAGCCTACGTCAATCTCAATCTGAAGAGAATAAAATGCAACTACAAACTCGCTTCATGAGTTTTGTTGCCGATCTTGGTGCGCGTTCGCTCCAAGAAGGAGGATCAGGTGTAGGCTACTTTAGGCTGCCTAATTTAACACCCGTCTATGTGCTCTCCAATCGCGCAGTCATCAAGAAATTTTACGAAGGCAATGCCTATCTCGATAATGAGCAAAAGAAACAGATCCGATTTGGTCAGAAAAAATTCTTCACACGTCTCGCTATCATATTAGGGCAAGATAATTTAATGTCAGCCGATTTAGGTTCAGCGACACACAGTGAGGTTCGAGCGGCAATTCTCTCTCGAAACGAAATGTTCAGGCCTAAAATAGCTGACCTAGTTTTACGCTATTTTAAAGAATACGAAAAATCGGAACAAGGCCGCCCCCTCTCTGACGTGATGGATGCACTTTCAAGGCAAGTATTGATTGCAACCTATTTTGATCCCTTAGTCATTAACCAGTTTGAAACGCTTTATAAACCTGAACTGACCAAAGAACTAATTTCTTTCTTATTCAGCCTTGATCCAATCAGTACTAATGAACAACAATCTCTTGTCAAATTGCGAGAAAAGATTTTTGAGTTAGGCTGCAACTTGATTTTTTCAACCTCTGAAATAAAACAACAATTGCTGGAAGAGAAAAGTTGGCTTAATTATCTACTTAAGATTCGGGTCTTGGGCAACGAAGCACTGCAGGATGAGCTTGCTCGATTAGATATCTTTGTTTCTCCAAAACGCGAACTGTCAAGCAGCCAATGTGAACGTCTGGTTCGCTATGCAATCAGCAATAACGATCGAACCCCCCTTGCTGCAGCCGTAAAAGATGCCGTCAATGAAAGTCTGTTTATTCCTTTATTAGGTTTTGATGCAACAGCCACGGCTTTGATTACTTCGCTAAGAATTATCATCCAAGATAGACGTATTTATACGCTTGTCATGAAGGAAATACGGGAAAAACTTGCCAATCAAGAAGATTTCGTTCTTCACTCTCCGTGGGATCTTGGCAAAGAAGGGGCTTTATCCTATATGGAAGCTGTCATCCTCGAAGCGTTACGTTTATCTCCTCCTGCCCCGATGATTCCTGAAACGATCAACGAAACACTCAGCCTTGGGATTGATGGTAAAACACTGGTTTTACCTAAAGGGGCACTGGTATTTATTCCCCTGGAAAGTCTCCATGTTCATCCCTCCTATTTTCCTGATATCCCTCTTTCCCCAAGGGGCCAAGAAATATTAGGCAAACAGTCGATGAGTGCATCTGATATCTTTCCAGAACGTTGGTTACCCAAACACAAAGATGAAATTTATAACGCTGATTTTTTTCAAGAAGGTTACCTAAACGAAACTGATAGTTCGGTAAATCCTAGACAACTGGAAAAAGAAGGCGGGTTGTTAACCTTTAAAACAGGCCCAAGAAGATGCCCAGGTCTGCGCATTGCTTTGGCAGAAATTTTAGCCCTATTTAAGATGCTATCCGTTTTTAAATTTGAGCTCGATAACGAAGAAAATCTAGCTTTAGGTTTTCACTATGCAACGCCACTACAGCGAAATGGTGGAAAGGGAACAATCACCATTACCCCGCTTGAAGAGACCAAGCAAACCGCTACCGTAAGGAACAGTGCAGCTCAAGAATCCAGTTTTTCTGCAAGTGGCAATAGTCCTTTTTTTAAATCTTCGCCTGAGTCCAGACGCTCCCGGCTCGATGCCATTTGTCTTTCATCGGAGAAAACCGCCATGACAGGTAGGATTTAAACTTGCAAATTACAGGCAAAATGTGTATAAAGGAAGTTCAGTGCGATATATTTGTACATTTTTAGACGACTTGAGAATGAGCGACTTACTCACCCAAAAATCATTTTTCCCAGTCGAGGCCAATCTCTTTAGCCTTGCTGTCGCCGTCTATTCTGTCGTGGCCCCCGCGGCCATCTAACTACTCCACTCAAAAATCTACTTAACCACCTCACCAACAAAAATTTGGGAACAAGGCTTATGCAACAATATAAATCCATTTTGATTTATGGCTTCGCAATTTTCGCGATGTTTTTTGGCTCAGGAAATCTGGTTTTTCCGCTGCAAATTGGCTATGCAGCCGGGGATAGCTGGGTGATGGGGTTCGTGGGCTTGATGCTAACCGGCATTTTATTGCCACTCATGGGACTTTTTGTTATCAAGCTTTACCAAGGCAATTATCATGCTTTCTTCGGTAGCGCTGGAAAAATTGCTGGGCTGCTTTTACCCCTTATCATGCTTTCACTTCTTGGCTCATTCGGAGTAGTACCCCGTTGTATTACCGTGGCTTATGGCAGCCTGAGTTATTTGATGCCTCAAATGAAGCTGATGCCCTTTAGCTTCTTATTTTGCCTAATTACTTTTTTCTTTTGTTTAAATGATAAAGTTATGGTTAAGGTATTAGGAAAATGGATGAGCCCTATTTTGTTGGTTACTTTAATCATTATGATTGTGGTTGCTGTGTTTAAAGCCCCGGTTACCGAAAGCAATGTGCTAGCCAATACCGCCTTTCTGAATGGATTTACTACAGGCTATCAAACGATGGATTTATTTGCCGCCTTTTTCTTTTCTGCACTAATTTTTACTCAAATCCAACAGCAATTTCCTAACGCAAGCAACCGAGAAATCCTATTATTCGCGATTAAGCCGAGTATTCTTGGTGCTTCGCTTCTCGCTTTAATCTATTTTGGTTTTGTATTTCTTGGTTCACATTACACATCTATTCTTAAGAATACCGCGCCTGAACTGATGCTGCCCAGCATCGCTGCCCAAGCCATGGGTAATTACGCAACATTATTTATCGGGGTTGCGATGTTCTTCTCCTGCCTGACGACTGCGGTGGCATTAAACAACTTGTATGCGCGTTATCTTTGCTCGGCGTTAAACATTAAAGAAGATAAATTTTATCTTCTATTATTGGCTACAACGGGGGTTTCTTTTATTGTTTCCCTTCTTGATTTTCGAGGAATAGCCGCCTTCCTATCCCCCATCCTCGAATTAACCTATCCAGGGGTGATTGCCTTAACCATTATGGCAATTTTGCTTAAAGAAAAGCATACCTTAAAGAAAGCGGTGTTTTACGTTATGACTTTTTTCATGTGTGTACCCATGGCGATTCATTAAAGGGCGAAGAAATTTACATTCTTCGCTCTGCTTTTCGGTAATAGTTAATTTAAGGCAATACGCTACAAATTGAGCAATTTAATTTTTGCCTAATAATAACTGAGTATAATGATGAAGTTTTATTCAATTGGATTTGGTAAATGGGAAAAGATTTAAATCAAACACAAGCTGCATTAATGATTCAAAAAATTTGGCGTGGGCACCAAACCAGGAAAAAATATCTTTTTAAACAACTTCCAAAAGCCGGTTTTTTTGTTTGCAAAACCTACATCGTGGGCAATGATCCGAAAATTAGAGGTTTAGAACCTTATAAGACCTCAGAAGGTAAAATTGCTCTGGTAGCTACCTCAGGCTTAAGATCTTTGGATCTAATCTGTACTCTAGGTAATAAAGAAAGCACACCTAAATTGATTATTGTTGATTATAGTAGCTATGTCGTTAGTTTTTGGAGAAAATTACGTGAGTTAGTTGAATCTTCCCAATTTTCTGATAACAGTGATTTTGAGCAAGCTTTTGTTAGTTTCTTAAATAAAAACAAAGGATTGTATTACGAAAATCAAGATCAAATCTTTGATGACGATAGAAATCTAAATTATGAAAATCAAAATCCAGTTGTTTATATGAAAGAACTGATAGAACATCACAGTTTAGAATTTGTTTTATCAGTGATTAAACATTCCACTATTATTGCGCAATCATGGCAGGATGAAGGTTTATTTTATGTTTTGAAAAACATTATCGACCTCAATAACATTGAGGAAGTTTATGCTTACCCTTCCAACATAGAAGCTTGTGGAACCTTTACTCGACTAAGCATTAAACTCTTGGATCCAAAACTAACTATTTCTACAAATTACCCTAGCGCAACGTCTATTCCAGATCGCGTTTTTTTGGAAGAGCGGAAAAAAGCTGATTCATCGGATTGGATTGATGAATGGGATGATTCCGAAGACTCTGATGATGAAGAAGTATATGTAGATTCTGAGCAAGAGGACTTAAATACTAGTGATGAGGAAACTCAGACGCTGGGACTCTAGTAAGGGAAATGTCAACAGACCCTAATAGGATTTAAACCCCGATCCGTGTATAATGTCGAATCCATGAACAAATACTCTACTTTTGCTTCACTGCTTGAGGCGATGTAGCCGCTTTATTGTGAAACAGGTTACTTATGATTGAAAAGATTCGAAACATAGCCATTATTGCCCACGTCGATCATGGCAAAACAACCTTAGTTGATAAATTACTGCAACAAACAGGCACCTTGAATGAACGCGCACCAAAGGTCGAGCGTTTGATGGATTCAAATGCTTTGGAAAAAGAACGAGGAATAACCATTCTCGCCAAAAACACTTGTGTCCACTGGCATGGTTATCAGATTAATATCGTCGACACCCCAGGACATGCCGATTTTGGTGGGGAAGTTGAACGTATTTTATCGATGGTGGATAGTGTATTACTGCTGGTAGATGCAGTTGATGGCCCTATGCCGCAAACACGCTTCGTAACTCAAAAAGCATTTGCACGCGGCTTAAAGCCTATTGTGGTTATTAATAAAATTGACCGCCCCGGAGCCAGACCGCATTGGGTCATGGATCAGGTTTTCGATTTATTCGATAACTTAGGCGCTACCGATGAGCAGCTTGATTTTCCAGTTGTTTATACCTCTGCTTTAAATGGCTACGCTAAGCTTGATCTGGAGGAAGAGTCAACCGATATGAGTCCTTTGCTACAGACGATCATCGACCGCGTTGCGCCACCCGATGTAGATGAAGAAGGGCCATTCCAGATGCAAATAAGCTCGTTGGATTATTCCTCTTATGTTGGGACAATTGGCATTGGTCGGATTAGTCGAGGTCATATTAAAGCTAAATCGGCAGTCAAAGTGATTGATAAAGACGGTAATATCCGCAGCGGCCGCTTGCTGCAACTCCTTGGTTTCAAAGGGCTCGAACGGATTGAGGTCGAAGAAGCAAATGCAGGTGATATTGTCGCCATTACCGGGATAGAACAACTGAATATCTCTGACACTATCTGTGATCCGAATACAGTGGAAGCACTGCCTCCTTTGAAAGTCGACGAACCAACAATCAGTATGACTTTTCAGGTTAACGACTCACCGTTTGCCGGCCAAGAAGGGAAATTTGTAACTAGCCGTAAAATTCGTGAACGTTTACAAACCGAATTACTCCATAACGTGGCGCTGCGTGTCGAAGACACAGATGATCCCGATAAATTTAGAGTATCTGGTCGTGGCGAATTACATCTGTCGATTTTGATTGAAAACATGCGCCGAGAGGGTTATGAACTGGCCATCTCTAAGCCTGAAGTCATTATGCGTGAAGAAAATGACGATCTTTTAGAACCTTATGAACGCTTAACCGTCGATGTGGAGGAAAATCACCAAGGAGCCATCATGGAAAAACTCGGTGAGCGCCGTGGGGAATTACAAAATATGTTGCCCGATGGTAAAGGGCGTGTGCGTTTGGATTATATTATCCCTACTCGCGGTTTAATTGGCTTTCACACTGAATTTTTATCAAGCACTTCAGGTACTGGATTAATATACCACGTTTACGACCATTATGGACCAGCAGTACGTGGCCGTATCGGCAAACGGAACAATGGGGTGCTTATCGCCAATTGCCAAGGTACAGCGCGTGCCTTTGCTTTATTTAATTTGCAAGAACGTGGCCGATTGTTTATCGAGCCGCAGACTGCCTGTTATGAAGGGATGATTGTCGGTATCCATGCGCGGGATAATGATTTAGTTGTTAATGTAACTAAAGAAAAGCAACTCACCAATATTCGTGCGGCAGGCAGCGATGAAAATATCATTCTGACCCCACCGATTAAGCTTTCTTTGGAACAAGCGCTTGAATTCATTGACGATGATGAGTTAGTGGAAGTGACACCGCAAACTATCCGCTTACGCAAAAAAGCATTGAAAGAAACTGATCGTAAACGCGCTTCCCGTGCAGCAAGTGAGGAATAATTAAACTCTGTTAACCTTGCGGCAATAGGAGCTGAAATGCTTTGCCTATAAAGCCAACCTTCCGCGGAATCTGGGAATTCCTCTCTACAGCTGGTCCCGCGGAGTACTCGCAGGAGATAGAATGGGGAGGACTCCTGTTTCATCCGCTTTATTTTTTTGTCGGGTGCAGAGAATTTTTGCGCTTCTGAATTGCGTGTAATACCCATTTTTCAAACTCAATCACTACAAACATAATGATGCAGATTGATATAATAATCACCCATTCAGTGAGTAATAGAGGCTTTGCTTCAAACAAAGTTTGCATGAAAGGGAGATAAGTAAACCCTATTTGTAAACTTATCACGATGCTTATCGAAGTTAACACAGGGAGACTGCCGAATAGACCTTCGAAGTTTAAAACAGAATCATAAATTTTCCGGCAATTAATCAGATAAAAAATCTCCATTACAACCAATGCATTGACTACAGTGGTTCTTGCATAATAGAGATTGGCGCCACGATGTGTTTCATAAATAAATAACCCAAAGATAACCACCACAAATAATATTGAAACGAATAATATTCGCCATAATAAAAAACCGGAAAGCAACGGCTCCCGGGATGCACGTGGTTTACGCAACATGATGTTGCCTTCTGTTGGCTCGAAAGCCAATGCTAATCCAAGCGTGACTGCGGTAACTAAATTAACCCAAAGAATTTGTAACGGTGTAATTGGCAGTGTATAGCCAATTAAAATGGCAAGAAAAACTGTTAATCCTTCCCCGGCATCATTCGGTAATAAAAAAAGAATCAGTTTTTTTAAATTGTCATAAACCGTTCGTCCTTCTTTTACAGCCAGTACTATGGAGGCAAAATTATCATCAGCCAATACGATTTCTGAGGCTTCTTTGGCAACATCCGTGCCTTTTAATCCCATTGCAATACCGATATCAGCATTTTTTAGCGCAGGCGCATCGTTTACCCCATCACCCGTCATCGCAATGATATGGTCGTGCTCACGCAGTGCATTGATTAGTCGCAGTTTATGTTCCGGTGTCGTTCTTGCATAGATGTCGATGTCGTCTATTTTTTTTGCGAGCAAGGCATCATCTAATTCATCCAGATCTTCGCCAGTTAAAACTTGATCAACGTCAATACCAAGCTGCCTGCCAATTGCACGAGCTGTTTCTTTATGATCACCTGTGACAATTTTGATACGAACACCTGCTTTTTGACACTGCGCAACCGCATGAAGAGCTTCTTCTCGCGGAGGGTCCGTGATCCCTATGAGACCTAAAAAGATAAGATTTTTTTCAACGTCATTGACTAGAAGATTTGCATGGCTGTACGCTGTCGTGCGATAAGCCAAACCAATAACTCGCATACCGTTTTGCGCAAGTTTAGTGATTTGCGTATACCAAAATGGTTTATCAATTGTAATGGGCTTCTGGTTTTGCAGTTGATATGAACACATATCGAGGATTCTCTCGGGTGCACCTTTGACATAAATGTAAGCGTTTCCATTATGGTCATGATGCAAACTAGCCATATACTTATGAGTCGAGTCAAAAGGAATGAAATCGTTTTTTTTATACTGCTTAAGCGCATTACCATAATCAATGTTTGCTTTAAATCCTAATGCTAGAAATGCGCCATCGATCTGATTACCAACTAAATGCCAACTTTCATTTTCTTTATGCAGAGCAGCATCATTGCAAAGTAAACCTGCTTGGATAAGCTTCAATAAATCAGGGTGCGAATTTAAATTAACCTCTTGATGATTTAAATGAATCCTACCCTTATCGTTATAACCACTTCCAGTGACGAAATAGTCGTGCTCCGCCGTTATAACATGTTGAATGGTTAGCTCATTTTTAGTGAGCGTTCCTGTTTTATCCGTGCAGATGACCGTCACTGAGCTTAATGTCTCGACCGCAGGAAGTCTTCTAACAATAGCTTGATGCGTTGCCATGCGCGTAACACCTACAGCTAAAACGATGGTCATGACAGCTGGCAAACCCTCAGGAATAGCTGATACAGCAATAGCTACAGCGGCAATGAACATTTCATCAATTGGATAATGTCGGATAAAAATGCCAAATAAAAAAATGACTAATGAGAAAAATAAAATGGCTACTGCCAACCAGCGAGAAAAAATAGCCATCTGGCGGATTAAGGGGGTAGCCAATTGCGGGATGCTTTCAAGCATTGAAGATATCCGGCCAATTTCCGTTCTTTTTCCAGTTGACACCACAATACCTTTGGCAAAACCATAAGTCACTAAAGTCCCTGCATAAGCCATGCATAAACGCTCAGCAAGGGGTGTATTTTCGCTTACAATACAACAATTTTTATCAACCGGGATCGATTCGCCTGTTAGAATGGCTTCTTGAATTTGTAAATTCTTTGTTTCAAGTAATCGCACATCGGCAGGTACTTTGTCTCCTGAATGAAGCAAAACAATATCACCAGGAACCAGATTGCTTGAATCCATATGCAAATGCTTGCCCTCACGTACCACATGGGATTGCGGGGTTAACATATTCTTTAATGCAGCAATCGCTTTCTCGGCTTTTTCTTCTTGGATATACCCAATCATGGCATTAAGCATGACAACGCCAACGATAACACCAGTGTCTATCCAATGCTGCAAACATGCCGTAAAGAAGGCAGCGATCAATAAAGTATAGATGAGCACATTATGAAATTGATTAAGAATTCGCTGAAAAACCGGGGTTTTAGGCTGAATTGAAATCGCGTTGGGACCATAGATACCCAACCGCCTTTTTGCTTCCTCTAAAGAAAGACCATCTAAGCTTGAGCCTAATTTCTTTATTAGAGCATCAGCAGAATGGGAATGCCATTTGTCCTCTACGTTATTCACTTTTGTATTCCTTATGGTCTCAATAAAATCTTAGCTCATTGTCTTCGATAATAATCGAGCTAGGGACGGATTTTAAAAAGTTCATCCGTGAACTTCATCGAATGGGCCTTCGAGTAAATGGCATCAAAAAACTGGTACTCATATTCAGCCGAAATGCGAAAGGATGCGCAAATGGCAATCTGCTTTTCCACACACAAAACTCCTTTAAGCAGTTCATCACTGATCCTTATAATCTCTTCCGTCGATGACTTAAATTGTTGGCTGGAATAAGATGCAATCCACGCCAGGTAGGGGTTATTGGCCTTACAATGATGAACTTGCATTCGTTTTCCTAGTTCCATGTATATATAGAAACAGGGAAGAAGGCTAATAACAGCCTCCTCGACAGAACTATTTTGCGCCTTATGCAATAGATAGCGTGTGTAATTGGCAATTACCGGAATTTCTTTTTGTTGTGAATTTTTACTTTGGCTAAAAAGGGAATACGGGAGCAGTTTGCCAAGGTATTTTTCATGCAACTCGCGCTCGGTTTCAAGCATGTCTCCTGCAAACTGTTTAAACTTGTGCTTATGGGATTGTACTGTCAGCCTTTCAGAGGCAATTTGTAGGGCAAGGGCGAATTTCCGTAAATAGTGCCTGTCTTGCTCGATATAATGTTGAAATGATTTTATCGGCAAACTTCCTGCTTTGAGTTGATAATTAAAGGGATGGTCGTAAATTTGTGAAAGGATTGAAGCGCTTTTGGTGATTATTTTGTTCACAGTCAAGCTACTGTGAATCATCCGCAGTCCATGAAATCTTTCGCGTGCATAAACTGCTGAGCAGATGAATCGCGTCTTCACACTTACCTCCTTAAAAATTAAAAGAATGGAAGGTAAGGTGCAAATGACCATAACATGGCACTTTCACTCTCCCTCCGCAGGCATTACCCAGTGCAGGTTCTAAGGGTTTTTCTCAGCTTTGTTAACCAAAGCACCCCTGGTGAATTTTTCGTAAGTCTATCCAGTATTGTTGCTTACTGTCAAAAAGAATTATTAAGCAAAAAAAAGAATAATAAGGTAGAATAAGACCCAATTTTATTTCAGCGTCCACCTACCCTATCGACAACGACAACCATGAAACAAAAATTTAAACGAGTCATTCTCTATGCGCGCCAATATCGTGCTAATGGAGGAGTTACTGAAAGCTTGCATCGTTTGGTTGATTTTTTACACACCAAGAAAATTGATACCTTCTTAGATGTTGATACCGCATCGAGTTTTGACATTGATCTTCCTACCCTCTCCCGTGAGGCAATGGGGGAAAAACAAGATTTAATTGTAGTCGTCGGTGGTGATGGCAGCCTGCTTTCTGCTGCGCGCATGGCCATTAAAGTCAATGTCCCAGTTATTGGAATCAATCGCGGCCGACTAGGCTTTTTAACTGATATTTCACCAAATAATATCGAAAGCCATCTTGCCCCAGTTTTAGCAGGCGAATACGAAGAAGAGCAACGTTTTTTGCTCTACACCAGAATCCATGATGGGGAAACCACCTATTTCCAAGGTGACGCGCTTAATGATGTGGTCTTAGGACGTGGAACTGAAACACATTTAATTGAGTTTGATGTGATCATTAACCAGCAATTCGTTTGCCGCTACCGTTCTGACGGTTTAATCCTTTCAACGCCAACTGGCTCTACTGCATACGCATTGTCAGCAGGTGGACCTATCATGCACCCTCAATTGAACGCCATTGTTTTAGTGCCCATGTTTTCTCATAGCCTAAGTTCCCGGCCGTTAGTTGTTGATGGCCAGGTAAAGATTGATTTAAAAATCAGTATGCGCAATGAAAGCGATTTACGGGTCAGCTGCGATGGCCATGAGTCACGTATGGTTAAACCTGGCCAATTGGTTTCCATTGAAAAAAACGCACAGCAACTTCGCCTATTGCATCCTTGCGATTATCATTATTATGATACATTACGGATTAAACTAGGCTGGGAATCTAAACACCAGGGATAAACCATGTTAACTACCCTGCGCATTGAAAATTTCGCAATCGTCAAACAACTCGATCTTGATTTCAAAAGTGGAATGACCGCTTTCACTGGCGAAACAGGAGCGGGTAAATCCATCATGATTGATGCATTAATGCTTGCCCTTGGTGAGCGTGCCGATGCCTCAGTAATTCGTGCAGGCGAAGAAAAATGTGATATCAGTGCAAGCTTTCAATTTGAGGCACAATCAGATCCTGCACAATGGTTATTAGAACATGACATCCAATGCGATGAAGGTGAGATTTTACTTCGCCGAGTGCTTTATGCTGAGGGCCGCTCTAAATCTTATATTAACGGCCAACCTTTTCCTTTACAAAAAGTGAAAGAGTTGAGTGAGATGCTGGTTCACATTCACGGACAACATCAACATCAAACATTATTGCAACACCCGACCCATCGGCAGCAATTGGACATCTATGCTGGTCATTCCGGGCTATTAAATGAAGTGAACCTTCTCTACCGGCAATGTCAGAACATCAAGCAAGAGTTGGATGCCTTGCAAAGCCAAGAGAAGCACAACGACAAACTCGATTTATTACGCTTCCAGATTGAGGAGCTAACGGCGCTTGATCCGAAGGAAGGGGAAATGCAAGCCCTGCATGAGGAGCATCAATTACTTCATCATGCACGCGATTATTTACAGCACACCCAACAAATCTGCCATCTTTTAAGTGCAGATGATGCCCCAAATATTTGCCAGGCGCTTAACCAAATTCTTTCGTGTTTGCAAGCATTGCCAAAAGAGCAACCTCAAATAAAGACTGCTTGCGAACTCATCAATTCGGCCTTGATTCAATGTGAAGAGTCACTGGATGAAATACAAAAATTCGCGGAACAAGTGCAATTGGATCCAGAGCGTTTACATGAGGTTGAAACCCGCATCAGCATTTTGCACCAAGCTGCACGCAAATATCATATTGAAGCCAGCCAATTACCCATTCATGCTGAAAACCTGAGGAATGAATTAGAAACTATCCAGAATAAAGATAAGCGGATAGATCAGTTGCTGCAACAATACCGCCAGCAAGTTCGCACCTTTGAAGCAGCGGCACTAAAGTTGAGGGAATCAAGGCAGCTCCATGCTGAAAAATTAGCTAAAGAAATCACCCATATTATTCGCCAGCTAGGTATGCCTAAAGGCTTTGTAGGCATTGAAATTACCCCATTAGACAAAATGCAACCGCATGGTTTGGATAAAGTAGAGTATAGAGTTTGTACCAACCCAGGCATTCAGCCAGATTCATTAACAAAAATTGCTTCTGGCGGAGAGCTTTCACGCATTAGCCTCGCCATACAAATGATCACCGCACAACGAGGCTCTACTCCGACTTTACTCTTTGACGAAGTGGATGTAGGTATTGGCGGAGCTACTGCTGCTCTCGTTGGCCAACTCCTGCGTAAGTTAGGGGAACGCCTACAACTATTTTGTGTCACTCACCAACCCCAGGTTGCTTCCTGTGCCCATCACCATTTTGTTGTGGAAAAATATTCTGACAATGAGCAAACTTTTTCCCGTATTATCCAATTAACTCAAGCCGAAAAAATTGATGAAATTGCTCGCATGCTTGGAGGACTTACAATTACTGAGCAAACACGGTCACATGCGAAAGAATTACTGGCAGAGAACAGTTAACACCTGCCAAAGTATCCTCCGGGTTACGGCTCACCTAGGCCCAGGCTTCTGCATCACTAACTTCCCAAATCGTGTAATAGTTCGGAAGGCTTTTTCATAGAACATTTCCTTGTACGAAGTGAGTTATTCTTAAATCGCTTCGTGGCCAAACGGATCATGATGATAAATTCTTATCGCCATCGCAATCATTGCCATATTATAAATAATATTAATTCCAATATAACAAATAACTGCTCCGAGTAAATTTAACCAGGGGATTAAAATAAAGCATGCAACGATCTGTAATAGCATCATCGATATAGTCAATTGTGCACCGATGATATTCCCTTTGCTTGAATACTGAATCATTTTGGATAACGGCATAGAAATGGCATAAGTGACTATATTAATTAAACAAAAATAAGTATATGGAAGTGCCCGAATAAAATTCGATTTATAAAGAAGGAGAATATGCGGAGCACAAGCAGCGAGAGCAATCACCAGAATAATTGAAATACCAAAAGTAACGAATAAATATTTCATCATGGTTGCTTTCAAAAATTCTCTACTTTGTGCAAAAGCGGCAGAAATTTCGGGACCGATTAAAATGCCAATTGGGCTTATTGCAATAGCTGCTAAAGAAATGATGGAAACAACAGCTGAAAACAATCCTACAGACTCTTCATCAGCCCCTATGAATTCAATAATCAACAACGGAATGGAGGCAAATATGTATTTATTTAGATTTTGCACGGTGTAACCGTACATTTTTTCTTTCCATTCAATGTAACTTGTACCGGTCTTTGGATATTTGCCATAAAGCCGCTGTAGTGTCGTTCTTCGTTCAATGGCGACGGATAGCATAACGATAAGGACATAACTGACAATAAAGCCAATAAGCATGACATGAGGGAAGTAATGCCTATTTTCATGAAACAATACCGGATAAAGATAAAAGTATGTAAACAAACTTAGGCCAAAATAGAACATCGTTTGTAATAAACTTAAAAGAATAGCGGTACGCATATAGTCAACTGCGCGGAAAAATTGAATAAATATGTTATATAAAGACAACGCTACAGCGCCCCAAAGAAATAAAAAAAGAGGATGACTAATTTCGAAAACATTAACATCACCAATGATATAACTCAGCGCGATGATTGCCAGACTTAAAAGGGCTCCTCCAGTGATTAAAGTAGTATAGATAGGTTGGAGAAAATCCTTTACCGACTTCGTTAGGTTACCAATTTCATCATATTTTTTTCGTATATAAAACTTAGGAACATAGTAAGCAATAATTGAGTCGATACCGAAGGTAATGACTGTGGCTATTAATAATAAGGCACTCGTTGCTACTGAGAAATCGCCAAATAACTCCTCACCAGCGTGCCGGGCCACTATCATATTGATGATAAACAACATGAGTTGATCGGCAACGATAATGAACAAATTCAAATAAAAATCCATAATTCTTAATGCCTTATTATTCTGGAGTTGTAAGCTTTGAAAAACCAATATCTATTCTTAACTGTAGCAAAGTTTTAGGATGGCGAAGATAACAAAATAAATTGTGCTTTACCCGGGATTGAACTGGTCGTCTTCAGGAGTATCTTGTTCAACCTGCATTTCATCATGTTTATCAATTGGAGCAGGGTGATGAAAGAAAGTATGCCGCGGCACTGTCACAGGATAAATCGTTTTTTTTCGATCCATTATGGCTTGAGGATCGATCGGTAAATCCGCTTCAAAACGCTCGAGTTCGGTTAATCGAAGATCTCTGCTATAAAATCTGAACGTTCTTTCATTATCTATAGGGTTACATTCTATTTTTGTGACATCATTAAGCAGGTATAGCCGATTACTGTATTGGTACAGCATTGCCATCATTAACGAACCGAGACCTTGGCCTTGGCGGGATGGATTAACACCCAATGCACTTAATACTAAGGTATCTTTATAACAATGAATCATCATTCCCGCCAGTATCACCTGTTGATTAACAGGCAAATTATTTATTAAACCGGTTTCATGCTTCACTTAGAACAGACAATGATAATCCGTACTTGTTAAATAGTTTACCATTGCTTCTTCTTCGAATATTTCTTCGACAAAGGCATCATCCTCACTTGCCTCTGATATCGAGCTGTGAAATAGCAATTTTAAAGGTTCAACCACCCTAGAAAAGTTGCTGCCTGTTAATTCGTGTAGGGTAATCCGGTTGTGTAAAAGATACCTTTTAATGTCATCAGAAATAGCATCAAATGGAAAATTCATAATAGCCTTTTAAATAGGAAGCATAGTATAAATTGTAATATAAAAGATCTAACTAGATTGGTTTTGAGCAAATTATGGCTTCGTTCTTGAGTGGATCTAAATCTTATTAACCAAATAAAATTGTTATTTTAAATTCTGTCTATACTAGAAAGAGTCGAGTTTTATAAAAGGGTTTAATATGCCAATTAAGACTCTTGAAAACCAATCACATCTGGAAGGAACGGTGATGTTCTTAAACGCGGCGATCCGAACATTTCTCGATCGAACTGCTAACATTCATCGAAACGACGAACCTTTTATGCAATTAAAAAAAATGATGAGCCAAAATTTGTACCTTGCTGAACTAAGGGGGGCAAATCCTGAAGGCGGTGAAAAATACAACCAAATTGATTTAGTGGGTTTCAAAGAAGAAGGTACTCCCGTTTGCTTCACACTTAACACCAATACAAACCTTACCGTGGTCGATTTTAAAAAAGAGGAGCTCTTACAACGAATGTCTGTAAAAACGCAGGCATTGATTGATGATCTAAAAGAAAAATTAACGCCCGAATCAAAGATTCCATACGCGCGTCTGTAAACGACATTGTCTGTGTAGAAAGCCCTCTACGATTTAGGCTTATATCTTTTCATCGAACCTGCCACACTAAAATTTGTCCACGGGATAATAAAACCAATGAACAGCCATTGTAATTGATAGATTGGGGCCGGTTGATTCAACGTGATCACGTATCGGAAAAAGGTGTGAACACCTAATATTGACGCAAAACAAAGCAATGTGGCTAATAGTTTATGAGAACGTACTGACGCAATAGCTTTTTTGTTGGCAATTTGTTCTGCAATGATTAGGCCCCAAAGCGCATAATAAGCCATCCAGGTGTGACTTAATATTTCAACCGTACGCCAATGAATATAGATCATCAGAAAGCTTGCTATGCCTAAAATAAACCAAGGCAGATTTTGCGGCCACTTTAATGAGGCAAAATAATAGCTGATGAGTAACAATGCAGCAAAAAATATACCCGCTAACACATCATAATAATCATGATAATCAAAATGGATCAAACTTAATCCTATACCAAGAAGCAACGCGATGATTATCACTCTCAACCAGAGTTGGTTGATCTTAAACGCTAGCCAAGTGTATAAAACAGTCACTAATTGCATATGGCCGCTAGGAAATGCGTATCCCTTTTTACCCAGAGATGGCGATAGAGGAATTTGAAAAGTCACTTTTAATGCAACATTGACTAGAATAGAGAAAAGAATTAGACAAACCGCATGATAAAAGGTTGCTCGGTCGAGCCAGATAAATCCAATGATCAGTAAAGGAATAATAACGATATTATCACTAAAGAGGAGAAAAAATCGTGCAATTTGATCCAACATAGTTATGGAATGACAGAACCGATGCAGTTATTCGAGCAAAAATCATATAGAAAGCGTTTTGAGAAAGCAACACCACTATTTTGATTATTTTTAAACCATATTTTGGTGTTGGTATAAATTCCGAGCATCCAGCTAGCATTAAGTTTTTTCAAGAATTCAGATACTAACCCACAGAATTATCCACAGAATCTGTGGATTAAACCATTAAAGGCGATATAATAAAAATTTATTTAAAATCAAGTTGTTAATTTATTTTGTGCTTTTTTTTTTCTCTGTTACTCCAAATATTTTCAAACTTATCCACAAGTCTATTATTTTATTAAGATTTTTATGAATTCACCCTTCGATTACAACTCTATTTCCCTCTAAAACTCGATTTGTCATCCTGTGGATTTCTTGGAAAAGCAAAACGTTATTCCATTAATTCCGGAAACTCTGTAATGATATCTTGCCATAATGGCTCAAAATTAAACCAACCCACAAGAGGAAACCCTACAGCATTATCTCGTGTACGCAATGCAACCTCAGGTTGAATGAGATGAAGGGGATGCCCAGTAGATTCAGCAAGAATTTGCATTTGGCAGCAGCGCTCCATTGAGATAAACCACCAAACGGCCGCTTCAACGGTCTCGCCTACGGTCAGTAGGCCATGATTTTTTAGAATCACTGCTTTCTTATCACCTAATACAGAAGCGATACGTTCACCTTCGGAAAGGGCAAAAACAACGCCAGAGTAATCATCAAAAACGGCATGATCTTCATAAAAAGCACAGGCAGTTTGAGTTATGGGATCAAGCAATCGTCCAAGTGTTGACCAAGTTGAACCATAAAGTGAATGAGCATGTGCAGCAGAAACAACATCAGGCCTCGACTTATGGATGCTCGAATGGATGGCAAATGCTGCACGATTGAGCTTACTATGCTTACCTTCTATAATTTCACCCTTGCTATCGCACAAAATTAAGTCAGATACCTTAATTTGATTAAATGAAATACCAAAAGGATTAACCCAAAAACAATCCGTAAACTCTGGATCCCGAGCTGTAATATGTCCAGTTATACCTTCGCATAACCCTAATTTACCAAAGATACGAAATGCTCCCGCTAATTTTTGCTTACGGTGAAGGCGCTCTTCAGGAATTGTCTTTTTTTCTAATTCGATATGGCTAAAACGCTCGGGATTTTTTATTGGCATAATAATGGGATCAATTTCTTTAATTCTTCATCAAATTTAGCAGACCCTAATCTAGCTTGCCAGAGAAGTCTTAAGCTTCAAACTATTTTAATTAACTTCATTAACAATATGAGACCCGCAATAACGAGTATCATTTTGGCATAAATTGAAAATTTTTCTTTGGTGTAGAGGTGATACAGGTAGGAGACTGGATGTCGATAAATTAAATGTTTTAATACCTTTCGCGTAACATTAACCGCTTTACCCTGGCTAGGCACTTCATGAAGAGTAATATCAGGATTAAAATTGGCCTCGAGAATTAACCATTTGGTTTTACTAAAAGGCTGGTTGATATCCTCACACAAGACATCCAACCCAACATAGTTTAATCCAGTTTGATTAGCCACCTTGCGAAGATACTTTGCGTTTTCTGGGTGAATTTTCTTGCCATGGGAAAATATATCACCACCTCGACCAGTATTTACTGTATAACAAAGTCTGATTGTTTTTCCTTTGGGGATAATGCTATCCACAGTTAACTGTTGCTCTTTAAGGCAACTTTCATACTCTTCATCAATCACTAATGGACGATGGGTTATGTGTCTTTGGGTTTGGATTTTTTTCGCCCTTTCTTCATTAGTTAAATCAATTAGTTCAGCGATGGTGTGCTGTCCATCGCCAATCACTCTAGCTGGGAAGCGTTCAACCACACCAATGACTTTCCCTCGGAATAGTAAAACACGGTATTCCTTCAGGTCCGTGTGGAATTCTTCCACCTGCATAGCACCATAATATTGAAAACATTTAGCCAGGTATTCAGACAGCGTCTTTATGTCCCTGATATTGCATAAAACATCTTTTCCACGGCCTGTATCCCTAAGTGGTTTGACCACTAACGGAAAATTAAGTCCATGAATTAGCTCATCCAACGAGCAATGAATAAATTGCTCCTTACTAATACCAACCGCTTTAGGTACAGGAAAACGGGCTTGTTCAAGCGTTCTATTTAGTAAATATTTGTTTTTTGCCAAAAAACTGCTGCCAACATCATTGAAAGGGGTGATGGTCGCCATGAAATAATAATTTCTTTTGCCTAGATAAATCCTAACTACCTCAAGATCAGAGGAATAGACTGCGGGTAAATGAAGATCACGTGCATTTTTATAATAAAGGTCAAGATTCTCTTTAGCAACCATGCTGCTCTCACTAGGGTTTGCTTACAATTGATTTAAGACAAACATAATACCTTACCCTCCCGCCATGTTTTGATTTTTTTCTGAAACGTAAGAATGAGGACGGGATGCGAACTACTAGAGTTAAATTTGCAGCTATAAAAGCAATTGTCAACAATCCCTATTCCTTATTGAGATACGTTCGGCGCTCCTGCATCGTTTCGATACTGTTGAGAACTGTCTGATGGCAAATTTCCTGCATAATGGGTATAGTGTTTAGAGGACGACCAGTGTAGATCGCATAGGCAATAAGGAAACTATCTTGCCAAATTTTTTCATTCTTATGTGCCTTAGACCGCGCCCATAATGCTGTCCACAAAAAATGGAGAAGCCACTTCTGACGCCTTACCTCAAACTCTTGCTCGAACACCGCCTTCATTGCATCTTCTAAAGCACACACTTTTACGCCATTAACAAAACTACAGCAGCGGTTCACCAATTTATCCACATGCGCATTTTCTACATACCACGATTCAGTAAAACGCTTAGTTTTTGCCCAGGTTTTGGAGCGCTTAAACGATGATTGCATTACCTCAGGCGTAAAAGGGACAATTTGGACACTTAAATCTTCCATGATATATGGGATATCCAGTTCTTTAGGCTGGAAGTGCAATCCAAGGAATTCTTGGATTTCCAATAAATGCAGATCGGGCATTGCGTTTTGGAGGATAGTTAAATTTAAAAAGTGCCCAACTGCCATGGTTAAATAAGTTACATCAACCTCGCGCAATGTTACGCTGTCATCAAACGCTTCATCATAATATTTAACCACATCTTTTGCTTTAATTTCAGGGGTTATCCACGCGTCTTTGATTCCTAGATCTTGCTTGAATAATAAACCGCATAGCCTATTTATTTTATCCTTTTTAATATGAATAAAGATTCCTTGCGCCCCACTTCCATCCACTTCGCTTGCCTTAATTCTCATGGTAGGCTTTTCACTTTCAACACTAAAAACCACGCCTTTTTTACGCTGGATTTTGATCCAGCGATCAAACTGGGCGTGATAGCTTGCTGGATACCAAGTTTTAATGGTCTGCAGCCGTGAAAGGGAAATGGAACTTAAAGTAATTTTGTCAATCAAATATTCAAAAGTAGCAACTACAATTTCACGAATTTCTTGTTTAGGGTGTAACAAAGTCAATAGCGCAATATCTTGTCCCTCTTCAATACTATATAAATCAAGAATTAAATCAGTAAAAAAATCAGGCGGCATTGCGTAACTTTGAGCAAAGAAATTTTCGGCGATATCAAACACGGATAAGTCAGATAATTCCCCAATCATTTCCCGGATGGCATTTAAGTGATCAATTTCTTCTTCAGCTGATAAATCGTCTTCGCTACCCACTAAAGCCAAATAAGCGTTTTTTAATTCAGGGGATAATTCGACATGCACCTCGTAAAACGCATTTAAAATAGGTAACCAGAAACTTAAGCTCTGTTTACCCTGGGTAATGGCGTGGGCAATGTTAGCCATTAATTGGTTTAATGTTTTACCAGCGAGTTTATTGCCACCTTCTTGTGCAGATTGTAATTGCGCAACACAAATATCCAGAGCGAATACACACGCTGAGTAATAAGCGCGTTCACTGTCCGCTTCGTCATCGCTTATCCCAGCAATTAATTCCACAAGGCGCAAAGCAAGATCAGGTTCCTGTAAAAAGGGGGTGTAATGGTGTGGTTCAGGTTCGGCATTTTGCTCGATTAAGTCAGCCATACTCTCGATCCACTGCTTCAAGCTTGTAAGATCAGCAGTCATTTTTTATCAAATACCCTTGGCCTACCTTTTTCATCGATAGCAACGAAAACAAAAGTCCCTTCAGTTACTTGATATTGCTCTCCACTATCTGAGCGCATTGCCCAAACTTCTACGGCAATGGTCATAGAAGTTTTACCGGACTTTATTAGCTCAACATAGCAACTCACCACATCACCAACATGGACGGGCCTTAAAAAGCTCATACTGTGAATAGAGACAGTCGCAGCACGGCCACGGGATATTCTTTTGGCCAATACCCCTGCGGCTAGATCCATTTGCGAAACCAGCCAACCACCAAAAATATCACCATTTGCGTTGGTATCAGCCGGCATTGCCAATGTTTGGATTGTTACTTCGCCACGCGGATTTGTACTCATCATGAGCCACGCTGCTTCAATTTAGCCAGTGCATCTGCCATAGCAGTATTAAATACTGTTTTCTTTGCCGAAAACGGCTTTTTATTTTGTTCGGATTTCTTATCCGTCTCTTTTTTCTTTACGGCTTGGGACTGTGCCTTTTTCGCCGATTGAGGCTGTTGTTTCGCAATTTTTTTCTGCACTACCGGAGCTTTTTCTTCTGTCAGCCTCATGCTTAATCCAATGCGGCGTCGCTCCTTATCCACTTCAACAACTTTAACCGTAACAATATCCCCTGCTTTCACGATTGCATGGGGATCGCTAATAAAACGATTAGTCATGGCAGAAATATGGACTAAACCATCCTGATGAACACCAATGTCAACAAACGCACCAAAATTGGTGACGTTTGAAACCACACCTTCTAGAATCATCCCTTCGTGGAGATGGCTGATATCCTCGACACCCTCTTTAAAACTAGCAGTCTTAAACTCGGGTCGTGGATCGCGACCTGGCTTCTCGAGTTCACGTAACACGTCACGGATTGTAGGCAGGCCATATTCATCGCTCACATAGCGTTCCGCATTCACACTTTGCAAGAGCTCACGATTACCAATGATTTGACGAATCGCGACATGTTGATCAGCGAGTATCCTCTCTACGAGCGGATAAGCTTCAGGGTGAACAGCAGACGCATCCAGAGGGTTATCGCCATTCATGATACGCAGGAAACCGGCAGCTTGCTGGAATGTCTTTTCTCCCATGCGCGCCACATTTTTTAATTGCTCACGATTTGAAAAAGCACCATGCTCATCACGGTATTGGACTAGATTTTTAGCGAGAGTTTCATTTAGACCAGACACTCGTGTGAGGAGGGCAACAGAAGCCGTGTTGACATCGACTCCAACCGCATTCACACAATCCTCGACTACACCATCGAGACTTCGAGCTAAGCGAGCCTGATTAACATCATGTTGATATTGGCCGACACCAATTGATTTCGGTTCAATTTTTACCAATTCAGCCAAAGGATCTTGCAGACGCCTTGCAATTGAAACAGCCCCTCGCAATGTCACGTCCAAATCAGGGAATTCATTAGCAGCTAATTCTGAGGCAGAATACACGGAAGCTCCAGCCTCACTCACCATAACCTTAGTCAACTTGAGATCAGGGTACATTTTTATCAGATCAGAGACCAATCGTTCAGTCTCCCTCGAACCAGTTCCATTACCTATACTGAATAGACTAACTTGGTGTTTGGCAGCTAGTTTAGCAAGTTCAGCAATCGCTTGGTGCCATTCATTCTGAGGTGCAAAAGGGAATACCGTTGTATAATCGAGCAATTTGCCGGTCGCATCAACGACAACGACTTTTACACCTGTACGAATTCCTGGATCCAAACCAATAGTCACTTGTGGACCGGCAGGGGCAGCTAAAAGCAAATCGCGCAAATTGCGTGTGAATACATTGATGGCTTCTTCATCTGCCGACTCACGCAAGCGAGCAAACAATTCGAGCTCAAGTTTTGTGAATAACTTAACCTTCCAAGTCATACGCACGGTTTCAAGCAACCAGCAATCTGCAGGTCGATTTTCATTTGTAATCTTAAAATAAGAAGCAATTCGTTTTTCACCGTACTCTTGATCATCCAGACTCAATGCGAGCTGCAAAACGCTTTCACGCCGTCCGCGAAACAAGGCTAGGGCCCGATGGGAAGGAATTTTTTTTATGGCTTCAGCATAGTCAAAATAATCAGCAAATTTATTACCGGCTCCCTTTTTATCATTGTTACCAGTTGATTTGAGTACACCATGATTCCACAGGTATTCACGCAGCTCATTGATAAGCTCTGCGTCCTCGGCAAAAAGCTCCATGAGAATTTGGCGTGCACCTTCGAGTGCAGCTTTAGAATCTTCAATACCAACCTCAGCATTAATATATTGCTGTGCATGGGTTTCCGGATCTTGGCTTGGATCTTGCCATAACATTTGAGCCAGTGGTTCCAACCCTGCTTCTCGGGCAATCTGCGCTTTGGTGCGGCGTTTTGGTTTATAGGGAAGGTATAAGTCTTCTAAACGAGTTTTACTATCAGCTGCTAGGATAGCTTTTTCAAGTTCCGGTGTTAATTTTTCTTGCTCGCGAATTGATTGCAATACTACAGCCCTACGCTCATCCAATTCCCGTATATAGTGCAACCGCTCAGCCAAGAATCTTAGTTGTGTATCGTCAAGCCCCCCAGTCGCCTCTTTACGGTAGCGGGCAATAAAAGGGATAGTAGCCCCCTCATCCAATAAGGTTATCGCTGTTTCCACCTGCGAAACCTTGACTTTAAGCTCCTGCGCAATAACTGTTGCTGCTTGTATCTCTTGAGCCATTCACATCCCCGTAAAACAAGTAAAAAAACCTGGTTATTATATACCCAAGATACTTCAAAATGCTATTTTTAAGCCCTCGCATTCAGGCAAAATCATATCTTAGGGATATAAAGAAAAATTAGAGCCTTTCCCGCCTAGGCGGGAATCCATTTCAGCCAGCAGCCCTGATAAGTGATCTTTATTCAACGGTCACAGACTTAGCTAAATTCCTTGGTTGATCCACATCAGTTCCTTTGGCAACAGCAACATGATAGGCCAATAGCTGCAATGGGATCGTATAAATGATTGGAGCTATCCATTGACCACAAGTAGGAACATGAATCATATGCGCACCATTCGGCGGCCAAGCTTTTGAATCATCAACAAAAACAATTAATTGGCCGCCGCGTGCACTCACTTCATGCAAATTTGATTTTAACTTGTCGAGGAGTTCATCATTGGGTGCAATTGCGATAACCGGCATTTTTTTATCGACTAAAGCAAGGGGGCCGTGCTTTAGTTCACCGGCTGGATAGGCCTCTGCATGAATATAGGAAATTTCTTTTAATTTTAATGCACCCTCTAAAGCCACAGGATACTGCACGCCTCGACCTAAAAAGAGCGCATGTTCTTTATTCACAAAGGTGGCTGCTAACGACTTAATTTCCTCGCTCATTTTTAAAACGCGCTCACAGCAAGCAGGTAATTCTTGTAACTGAGCCAAAACCTTTTCAGCGCGTTTGTCTTTACAAAGAGCCACTGCGAGCATAAGGAAAGCAGCAAGTTGGGTCGTAAACGCTTTTGTTGACGCAACCCCAATTTCAACCCCTGCACGGGTTAAAAATACACAATCTGCTTCCCGGACTAATGTACTGGTAGCCACATTACAAATCGCTAAACTAGCGAGATAATTCTTCTCTTTGGCTTTACGCAGGGCCGCGAGTGTATCTGCAGTCTCTCCTGATTGCGAGACAGTAATAAACAGCGTGTTATCAATAACAACCACGTCACGGTAGCGATATTCGCTGGCAATTTCCACAAAAGTGGGTAGGCCGGTCAATGATTCGAGCCAATACCGAGCAACTAAACCTGCGTGATAACTGGTACCGCATGCAACAATGTGGATCTGCTTTACTTGATTAAAAATAGAGGCAGCACGCTCACCAAAACTGGAGCGAAGTACCTCTTGGCTCTTGATCCGCCCTTCTAAGGTATCCGCCAGTACCTTACCTTGTTCGTAAATTTCTTTTAGCATGAAATGACGGTAAGGCCCTTTGCCTATGTCTTGGCTGTCGTTGTTAAGGGGATAAATTTTGCGTTCTACAGGTTGCCGCGCTGCATCGAACACGCGAATTTTTTTATTGTCAAGAAGTACACTATCGCCTTCCTCAAGGTAAAGGACGGATTGAGCGAATGATCGTAACGCTAGGGCATCTGAAGCAATGAATTGCTCATCGATTCCTAATCCAACAACTAAAGGGCTCCCTTTGCGCACAGCTACAATTTCCTGCAGCCGTTGTTGGTGAATCACCCCCAACGCAAAAGCACCATGCATTTCAAGCGCAGCATCTTGCACGGCACGTAACAAATCTTCATGCTGCTGATAATAGTAATGAATAAGATGAGCGGCAACTTCTGTATCGGTCTCGGAAGTAAACGTATAACCTGCCTGCTCTAATTTCAGGCGTAAGGCATCATGATTCTCAATAATACCATTATGAACTACAGCAATTTCGTTATGTGACATGTGTGGATGTGCGTTCTCTTCACATGGTTTTCCATGCGTAGCCCAACGGGTATGGGCAATGCCAACCGTACCCGCAATAGCAGTTTCTCGCATTGCATCAGCTAATGCTTGAACTTTACCCTGTATCCTAATGCGTTTTAAATGGCCTGTTGCATCAATGACTGCAATACCCGCCGAGTCGTAGCCTCGGTATTCCAGGCGTCTCAATCCTTCGAGTAAGATTTTAGAGATATCGCGTTGTGATGTTGCTCCTATGATCCCACACATGTTTACTCCTTTATATCACCTGATATTCACAGTGTAGAATACCGGTAATGAATTCGTAAAATTTGACAGATTATGCCACAACCAATAGAAACTAACACCCAATCAGAAAGGCAACAAACCTTAGCCCTGTTTTTTCATGATCCGCGCACGGTCACGCTGCCAATCCCTATCCTTAATTGTGTCCCGCTTATCGTGGGTTTTTTTACCCTTCGCTAAGGCGATTTTTGCTTTAACACGATTGTTCTTCCAATAAAGCGATAGCGGAACTAATGTGTAGCCTTGACGCTCTACACTCCCTATTAAATGGTTTAACTCGCGCCGATTAAGTAATAGCTTACGGGTTCGATTTGCATCTGGAAAAAGATGAGTCGCTGCAGTGGGCAACGGTTGAATTTGTGCCCCCAACAAAAAAGCCTCGCCATGCTTGATGATCACATGAGCATCGGATAAGTTTATTTTGCCTGCGCGCAAACTTTTTACTTCCCAACCCTCAAGAACTAAACCAGCCTCGTATTCATCTTCGATGAAATAGTCAAAGTGGGCCTTTTTATTGATGACAATGTTGGTATTTTGCTTATGCGTCATGACCACCCTGGAATCAATTTTTAAATCTAAAAGAGGGTAATTATACATGTAAGTTCCAGCATTGGCTAAATTCTCTATTTTCCTCTAGGATCACTCTATTAATCCTTAGGAGGCGACTATGAAACCTGGCGACCAAATCACTTCTCAAACCTTTAGCGCAACAAATAATTTGCAAGCTGATTTGAATGATTATAAAGGCAGGTGGTTAATCTTGTATTTTTACCCAAAGGATTCAACACCTGGATGTACTACTGAAGGTCAGGATTTTCGTGATGCTTACCAGCAAATTCAAAGACTTAATGCTGAGGTACTTGGCGTTTCCCGGGATAGTTTAAAATCGCACGAAAATTTTAAATGTAAACAGCAATTCCCTTTTGAATTAATCAGCGATCAAGAAGAGACGCTTTGCCAATTATTTGATGTCATTAAGATGAAATCAATGTATGGGAAGCAGGTGCGCGGAATTGAGCGCAGTACGTTTCTTATTGATCCAAAGGGTGTTTTGCGTCATGAATGGCGAAAGGTGAATGTTAAAGGACATGTGGCTGAGGTAATTCAGACCTTGAAAGATTTGCAGAAATAAAGGGCATAAAAGCACAGAATATTTAAGTCACCTTGGATTTCACTATTGCCTTTTTAGAATCATGAAATACTTCAAGGGAAGAAAAGCAGCTCAAACAAAGGGTTTTGCACACACTCGAGAAACCAAAAACTCAATTTACCCATTAATTCGATGAGTTCGATTGCTTACAATCCCTCGCCATGCTCGGGATGACATGGCGAGTCACTTTCCATTTTATTATCCGAATATCTGGCAGGAATAATGCTTGACGGAGTTTGCAGGCGTCATCACAATGATTAATTTGGCTTAAAGGTGAATGCATGGACAACAATAAAACAGGGGTTAAGCTTTTTGTACTGGATACTAATATCCTAATGCATGACCCTACTGCTATCTTTCGTTTTGAAGAGCACGATATTTATTTGCCAATGGTTGTCCTTGAGGAATTGGATGCCCACAAGACTGGACTTTCTGAAGTAGCCCGCAACGTGCGGCAAACCAACCGAATGCTGGTTGAATTAATGAGCAATGCAACCCATCAGGAAATTGTAGCGGGTTTACCCATCCCGAGTTTTTTAGCTTCTGAAAAAATAAAAAGTAGTGGCCGTTTGTTTTTTCAAACGGATGAATTTGAGCAGCTTCGTCCCACTTCTTTACCTGGGCATAAAGCGGATAACACCCTTCTTGCTACTGCGCTAGGGCTACAAAAAAAATACCCCGAGCGGCAAGTGATCATTATCTCCAAAGACATTAACTTGCGAATTAAAGCAGGTATCCTCGGCATTCCTGCGGAGGATTATTATAACGACAAAGTGTTAGATGATGTTAATCTCTTGCACAGCGGATTGCATCTTTTAGAGAATGATTTTTGGGATACGCATAGTAAAGACATGGAGGCCTGGAAAGAGAACGGTAAAACCTTCTACCGCATCAGTGGTCCATTGACCAACCAATGGAATTACAACGATTGCATTAGCACCCATGATAATCAATTCCAAGCCATTGTAAAGGAGATTGTCGAAGGCAGTGTTGTAGTACAACTGGCTCGCGATTATACCCACTCCAAACATTCTGTATGGGGCATTAATGCCCGTAATCGTGAACAAAATTTTGCGCTCAACCTCCTTCTTGATCCCGACATTGATTTTGTCACGCTCCAAGGTTCTGCAGGGACAGGTAAAACCCTTTTGACTATTGCTGCAGGATTAACACAGGTGTTGGATCAAAACCGTTATAGCGAAATTTTAATGACAAGAGTGACCATCCCTGTTGGTGAAGACATCGGTTTTCTACCGGGCACAGAAGAAGAGAAAATGACCCCTTGGATGGGTGCTTTAATGGATAATTTAGAAGTTCTCCATAGCTCACAAGAAGGAGGGAGCTTTGGTCGGGGAGCAACGCAAGACTTGTTGCAAAATAAAATTAAAATTCGCTCGTTAAATTTCATGCGCGGCCGAACTTTCTTAAACCGTTTTCTAATTATTGACGAAGCTCAGAATTTAACTTCCAAACAAATCAAAACGCTCGTTACGCGTGCTGGTCCTGGCAGCAAAATCATTTGCTTGGGCGACATAAAGCAAATTGACACACCTTACTTAACTGAAACAACCTCTGGTTTAACCTTTGCTGTGGATCGGTTTAAACATTGGCAACACAGCGCTCACATGACATTAACAAGGGGAGAACGCTCGCGATTGGCTTACTATGCTGCAGAGCATTTATAGTTAACTTATCTGGATGTTTTAGCTAATAACTATATAATACCTGCTCAATAACTGTGCTTTTTTAAAGAGGATCAACATGAACAACCATGCCATCACTTTCGATGATGTTTTGCTAGTTCCTGCTTATAATCATCATGAATCCAGGCGTGTAGTCGACATCAGCATGGCAGACCGGCTAGGTAAGCTTAAAGTTCAATTGCCCGTGATCAGTTCCAATATGGATACAATCACCGAGAGCAAAATGGCTAATTTCATGCATAGCAAAGGCGGTATCGGCGCTTTACACCGTTTTTTAAGCATCGAAGATAACATTAAGGAATTTAAACGCTGCATAGGCCAGGTCTTTGTCTCCGTTGGTTGTACCGATACAGAATTACAACGGGCAGAAGCACTTCGCGATGCCGGAGCAGATTTCTTTTGTGTGGATGTCGCTCACGGCCATGCAAAATACGTGGGTAAGACGTTAAAAAGTTTAAGAAAAATGCTCGGAAGCCGCTGTATTATGGCAGGAAATGTAGCCACTTATGCCGGTGCTGATTACCTTGCTTCTTGTGGCGCTGACATCATTAAAGCAGGCATTGGCGGGGGGTCGGTGTGTAGTACCCGCATCAAAACCGGGTTTGGAATCCCCATGCTGACTTGCATTCAAGATTGTGCCCGTTCCGATCGCTCAATTGTTGCGGATGGTGGTATTCGTACCTCCGGAGACATTGTTAAAGCACTCGCTTTTGGCGCTGATTTTGTCATGATTGGCGGGATGTTAGCGGGTACCGACCCCACCCCTGGCGAAGTGATTACTAAAGAAGATGGTCGCCAAGTCAAACGTTATCGAGGGATGGCATCACGCGAAGCACAAGAGGAATTTTTAGGGCAAATGCAAGAATGGAAAACAGCTGAAGGAGTGGCAACAGAGGTCTCTTACCGTGACACACAAGATGCAATTATTGCTGATATCATCGGTGGTTTGCGATCAGGTTTGACATACGCAGGGGCGGACACAATCAGCGAGCTACAGCGTAAATTGGATTATGTTATAGTTACGCAAGCTGGCCGATTGGAAAGTCTACCGCATAAGCTATTAGAAGGGAGATAAAGATTCTCGAACTAAAGGTTGAGTCTACCTTAGACTCCTCCTTTACTCTCCACCGCCCCCCATACTTGGCGCAGCTGAAGCACTGGCATCTGCAGTCGCTGTTTCTGTTGCCTCATTATTACTCTGGGCAGCCTGATCATAAGATGAATCATTCGCAGACTCTAAGCCCTCCATTGAATTTGTCTCTTCAGTGGAGTCTTCCAATTCAAAATCATCAGTATCCTCCTGAAACATCTCCTGAATCCCTTCGTATTCATTATCAGAAGATTCTTGGGTGTCAGGGGAGTCTTCTTGAAACATCTCCTGAATCCCCTCGTATTCATTATCAGAAGATTCTTGGCTGTCAGGGGAGTCTTCCTGAAACATCTCCTGAATCCCCTCATATTCATTATCAGAAGATTCTTGGCTGTCAGGGGAGTCTTCCTGAAACATCTCCTGAATCCCCTCGTATTCGTTATCAGAAGATTCTTGGCTCTCCTCAGTCTGCTCTTGGCTCCCCATTGTCTCCATCTTTCCAGAACTCATTTTCGGCTCTTTCTTAGTAGAACCGAGATTTAATGTCTGGGGATCTGGGCTTTTAAACGCATCATCTGTGTTATCTGATTTTGGAATAGCCTTTCGGTCATGTCCTTTCTTTTGTTCCGGTTCTTCTTTTTCATCCTTACCACTAATCTTTTCTTTAATTTTCTGGAAAGCCATTTTTCCTGCTGTATAAAAGATATTATCCATATCCTTTACAGCCTCATGCATTCTCATGAATGATTTGTACTGTGATACTGCCCAATCATCATTCTCACTAGCAGCATGCTCTGATTTTTTTTGCTGCTGTTGTTGCTGCTGGGGTTTGGGCTTAGGGCTTTCTTTTTTTGCCTTTTGTGGTTGTGCATCTTTTACCTGAGCTTGATTTGGCGCTGGCCCCTTCTGAGCCCCAGCACCCGGATTGGGTGCTGGATCTTTTTGCTTTTTATCACCGCCACCTTTTGAATCAACCATATGACCACCTTTATTACTGCATATTAATATAAAGATAGCACAATGAATGAGTGCTACTTTAATGAATTAAACGTTTTTCCTTTATTAAGCATTTAAATTATTATGATTTATGCTAGTCAATACTCATTAAAATACATACTAGACTATTGTTAATATTATGACTATTTTGTCTGCTTAGATCATTGTATTCTCATCATAGCAAACTAGCGACATTAGAAGTCGCCGATATGTTTTATTTACAGAAAATTTGCAAAATTTTTATTCAAAGGGAATTTATGAACATTGATGCTTTTCGTTGCATGCGCCAAGGTAAACAACTTTTTACTTTGAGCCAACAAGATGCTTTTCTTCTGGCCCCTATCGAACAGCGTAATGATAAAACTCATCGTGCTTTATTATTGCTCCATGGTTTTTCTTCTACGCCGGCTGTATTTCGTCTTTTACTGCCCTCCCTTGTCCTTTACTATGATGCAGTCCTATGTCCTGTTTTGGTAGGTCACGGCGAAAATCTTGATTCCTTTGCTAAAGTAAAAGCAAATGATTGGTTAGCGCAAACTGAAGAGACCTGTGAAATTTTACTCGACCAATTTGCCGAAGTAGATGTCATGGGGCTTTCATTGGGTGGGATTTTGGCTTGCCATTTAAGCGCAAAATTTAGCCTACATCATCTCTATTTATTAGCTCCCGCACTCGATTTACGCTTAGGCCTTAACCATGCGGTTAAGCTTGCAAAAACATTAAGCTGGCTTGGTTTCCGAAAAGTGCGTGCCGCAGCAGGTAATTTATACACTTCGGAAAATTGCGAAATTGCTTACAGGCAACTGCCACTTTCAACGATCATCGAAATGCTGACTTTAGTTCAGCAATTTCAATTCACTGTTCCCACCTGTCCAACTGATTTATTCCTTGGTTGTCATGACCTCGTCGTGTCTTCATGGCGAGTGGCCGATCGGTTTGCTGAGAAAGATCACATCAATATTCATTGGCTTCCTAATTCAGCGCACGTATTGCCTTTAGATGGGGATCAATCGATAATCCTTTCTTGTGTAAAACAAAATTCAGCAAGATAAGCAGCCGGGTAGGTGAAATGAGCTCTTGTTATTTCGAAAGACCGGCAATTAAGGGGATATCCCCTGGAGCTGAACTTGGGCTGTTATACCGAGTATAATCATTCAGATCGGGACGATTCCAATCGCGCATATCGAGTACGGAACCTGCATACGCCATAAAATCTGCTGCAGTCTGAGAAACTTTATAAAAATAGATATCACTGGCATCCGTAGCTAATGTGTGCTGATGTTTAGTCGCCGTTAAATCGGCGATGGAGCGATCATGTGTTTTGACAAAAGCACTTTTTGCGCGTAAATATCGGCCATTAAAATGGGCAGAATCCCATAACTCCACATCCAGTCTATCGACAACACCGGCTAACTGAATAAAAGACCGGCCTCGTTGGCAAACGGATAACACCGGGGCTTTTATCCAATACATGCTCAATAGAGCATCCCCTTCAAGATTTAATTTAGAAACATTAATGACACCAGCCAATTGGACTTTAGTTTTACCCGTGATATTCAATTGTAAATACTGAGTATGAATTCCACTAATCTGGATATTACCCCCACCACTGGCTTTTAGCTTACGCAGGACAATATAACCACCCAATGTAGTCTGGCCTGAATTATCGATATTTAAATCAAGAAGACTGGAATGGATATTACTCCCTCCGATAGTCCCTTCTCCTTTGTAAGTAAAAGAGTTTAGGAAATGAGCCCGAACTTCCGCGGTGACTTCACCATAGTGAGGATGGCCTTTAGGAATTTTAATGTTTAAACGACCATCCTTAACTTCAATCAAAACATCCACTAAATCTCGGGGATCGCCATGTAATATGACTTTTGGGTTTTTGTAGCCGGTATGCAAGCTCACATTGATTAACCCTTCGGCTCGAACTTGAGTAAAAGGCGGGACAACATATTCTTCTGTTCTTCCCTTTAATGTTGCAGGCAATATTTGTGGATGATGCGCACAGCTCGATAGCACTAGTACTAGAAGAAGCAATAAGAAACGCCGCATCAATTTAATCCACTTTATACGAATCCCTCTACATTAGATGAAGTTATTCCCATACGCAAGATTCACCTACGAAGTCGTTGTAAAATAGATAAAATATACTCTAATAGGGCTTAAATTAGACAATTATTGCAGTACAATGATCCTCCTTATTTGAATAGGTCAATCAGTTACTTTTGCAATCATCGAATACGTGGTGACTCAGTTATTGGAAAATTTTCGCTGGGAATCCACAGTTGGTGGACAAAAGGGATTAGAATTGATTTTCAACTTTTGCCCCTTGCGTCTCAACGAAATCGCGATTGCGGTCAGTCAATATCAGTATAGGGAATTACAATCATTAAAACGAGAAGGTAAACTAAGCAATTTTTTGATTAAACAATCAAGCGGATTTTTTAAGAGTATTAAGCTATGGTAATTTGGATTGATGGTGATGCCTGCCCAAAGGCAATTAAACAAATTTTATTTCGGGCCGCTGTAAAGCGACTTGTGAGGGTGATGATTGTTGCAAATCATTTTGCGACGATTCCTCCTTCACCTTTAATTAGGCGAGTGCAAGTAGAGTCAGGGTTTGACAAGGCAGATAAATATATAATCACCCACATAGAGCCCAAAGATTTAGTCATTACCACTGATATTGTTTTAGCCGATGAGGTTATTACAAAAGGCGCTCTTGCCCTTACTCCACGCGGCATGCTGTATACCCCTAACAATATTAAGCAAATTCTAACAATGCGGCATTTCAATGAATCACTAAGAGAAACGGGGCTCATTCGAGGAGGATTAGACACTTTAAGCGGAAAGGAAATTCAAAATTTTTCAAACCATTTAGATAGAATCATTACGTTATCGCAATCATAGTATCTATAATTGCCGTACTTCTTCCAGATCCTAATTTATTTCTAAAATACGTTCCAATAATCGTCGGCTTCGCTGATACAATCTTGCGTTTTTATTGCTCCAGGTTCCTGTTTTCACTGTAAAACCTATAGTGGCAATCGCTTTACTTAGAAGCAGACATGGCATCACTTTAAAATAATCAGGGACTTTACGAATGCTCTCGTAACCTTTAAGAAAGTTAATTTTAAGCTCTGGATTATTTGTCCATTCCCCAAGCTCAAGAGAGCAGAAATCCTCTTCGGCAAAACTCCCTCTGGCAGAAGACCAATCAATAATTCCCGATACTTTGCCTTTATTAACAAGGATATTGCCAGGCCGAAAATCTCGATGAGTGATACAAGGTCCATCAACAGAGCCCAACAAATGAACATGTTGATTATAAAAGTGGCAACATGAATTCAGTAATTTTCCTGGCATATTATTGCTGCACTCAGCAATACCTTCTTCAAATTTCAAAGTAAAATAAGACGTTGGGTTTAAACTTAAAAGATTAGATTGAGTTAGATTTCCATAACCTACGACTTTATTTGAATGAATTTTGGCAAGCAAAGCACCAATTTCAAACATTAACGCTCTTGTTAGATCAGTTTTTTTAGGCAAATTCCCAGGAAGATATTCCATTAAAATAGCCCCATAAGTGTCCTCGGTTTGATCTATCGTTTTGTATATATGCGGCACGGGTAATTTATTTACTAAATTATTTAAAAAATAAATTTCACACAAATAATCGGGGTAGCGTGGACATATCTTTAAAATATACTCTTTATGGTTTGCTTGATTTATTTTATAGACAATGGCGACAAGTGCATCCTTATGCTCAATTTTCAGAAAAGTCGCCTCCTGTAAATCAAATTTATCCTTATAAAATGCAATTGGATTATTCATATCAATTATTCGTTTGCTCTAAATAAGTCGACTGAGGGTATGGCGGGCTTTTTTCTAAAGTCGTGAAATAGTAGGTGCAATTTTACATCCTCTATGATTTATTAAAATCAGAAATCTTAATACTTGCCGGGCAAGCGTCATAACGCACGAATTCAGGGGCCTGTTGCACTAAGTTTTGCAACGATTCATTGGCTGGAATTAACGCAGGCAATTGGATGTAAAGATCAACGAGCAAATCCTTTTTGCAACGCAAATAAACTTTGCTCACAGTATTTTGACCAAATGATTGGCGAATCGCCTCTCTTAATTGGACGCGCAACACTGTAGCACCGACATGCTCATGCAAGAATTTCCCTAATGGTGTTGAATTTGCTTCTCGACTCAACCGGATTGCCAATGAAAAATAGTCATCTGGAGAAAGGGTTTGGCAACTTCCATGTTTACTCCACTCGTAGCGCTCAAGGCAACCGCCGTATGCATAACTCGGCATCATTTGACGTAAGTTACTGGCAACAATCGTACTTAAACGGACAGGTGGATAGTCACAATAATGAGTATGTATTCTCTCATTACAAAACCCATACTCTTGTCCACAAGTTTGCTGGTTTGGCCATAAACCATGTAATACCAGATGACTCGCTTGGAAGGAATTGGGCAGTGAATGCAAACACTCCGGTTTACTTTCTCGGTAACCACGCGTTTGACAAAAAGCGGGAAGCCAACTTAGAGCCAAGACATAAGAGTCAGCAAAACCTGGATTCGTTTGACATGACTTCTTGGCCATAGCCTGATAATCAAACACACCGCAATTGATCTCTACCCATCTTAATGGATTTTTAGTTATCGTATTGCTCCATTCTATTCTTATCCACTCAGGATTAGGATACCGATTGATTTCTTCAATAGGGTATTGTTGTCCTGGTTGAATGAATAAATTATCAGGATTGCTTTTTTTATTTTTAGAAACATAAGCCGGACACACTTTATTGACTTTGAAATGTCCTGTGACATTAATCGATGAGTGGCAAAAAAGAGGGAGCACAAGCAACAATAACGTGATCAATCTGGTCATTGGCTATCCTAGACAATGAAATTTGTCAGTCACTTTAATGTAAAAAAAAGCGATAACGCAAGCGAAGCAAAAGGGCTTTCTCACTTCGAAGAAGTCATCCCCTCTAGTAACCACACAGGTGTATTAATAGAGGGGAAGAAAGATGAGAGAAATAGAAAATTATATAGCAGTTACTTCTTCTGCTTGTAGACCTTTAGGTCCTTTGATCACTTTAAACTCTACCCGTTGACCTTCTTGTAATGTCTTACGATTAGCAGTGCTGTTGATTGAACGAAAATGAACAAACACATCGTCTTGACCATTGTCACGGCTGATAAAGCCATAACCTTTCTCATCATTAAACCACTTAACGTGGCCGGTTTCTATTGTACCAGACATTTCTACTTTCCAAGTTAAATTAAAAACACCTTGCGCTAGTTGTGATTCATGTAGAAGCATTTATTTTGCGACGACAAATTCGCTACTTTGAACTACAAAAGGAGGGACTTTCACGAAAAAAAATGTTTCGACTGAGAATACAAATAACACAAGTAACATAATTATATCCTAGTACTTACTAAATAGCGAGAAAACCTGATAAATATTTATCAATTTCTATCTCGGCAGCTTCGAAGCTCAATTACCGGCTGCGAAAAATCAGGAAATTCGGTTTGCAAGTGCATGGCCAACTCTAAAAGCAAACCGTCTTGACCTTTTGCTGCCACAAATTGGACTGAAAGGGGAATCCCATCATATGACATAACTGGCATAGTCATCGCTGGCAACCCAGCCTGATTAGACAAGGAGGTAAAAGGAGAGAATTCAGTATTTTTTTGCAGATAGTGCATAAAATCATCGTCTGTTGCTAAACTGCCGATTGGAAGGGGGAGCTGTGCCAAAGCGGGAGTTAAAATAAGATCGGCTTGAGCAAATAACTCATGGATTGGCCGCAACAATTGATACACTCGATTTTTTGCCATGATCAACTGCGAAGCGGTAATTTGCTTGCCTTGGAGCATAAACTCCCAAGTCACCGGCTCCAAGTCATCTTTTTTTACCTTACGCTTTAAAAATTCTTCTCCATTTTCTATTTCTGCACAGGTATTTGCGGCAATCATCAACATCACAGACTCACCAATAGCCTGCAAATCGAGATTTACTTTTCGCTCAACAATACGATGACCCAGTGATTTTAGTACCTCGATTGCTCGTCCCATTGCCTCTATGCAAGGTTTTGCTACTGGAACAGCTGGAAAAGCACCATCGAGCAACATAATAGTAAGCGGGTGTTGGTGTTGCCTCTGGGATAATCGGTTTAATAATTGCCCTGGCTTGCCATAAGGTGTCGTGAATAATTCAAATAACAACGCAGAATCGCGTACTGTACGGGTTATAACATGGCCAGTCGCTAACCCAGACCAAGCTTCACCGACTAAAGGACCAGTCGGAATTAAACCTGGTGTTGGTTTAAATCCAAACAAACCACAGCAGGCTGCAGGAATACGGATTGAGCCACCGCCATCATTTCCGGTAGCTAAAGGCGCTATCCCAGCGGCAACTGCTGCAGCAGAACCTCCAGAAGATCCACCAGGAGTTCGACTTAAATCATAAGGATTTCTGCAAGGTCCATGTAAAGCTGATTCAGTCACATAAGACAACCCCAACTCAGGAACATTTGTTTTTGCAAAAGGCAACATACCAAAGTCAAGCAAGCGTTCGATAAAATCACTCGTTACTGGCGAAACTGCTGAGGCATAAAAACGGGATCCCGCGGTGTAGGGTATCCCTTTAATCATAAATCCCAAATCTTTGATTAAGACTGGAACACCATAAAAAGGCTCATCCCCCCGCATCAGCTTAATCCGTTGATACGCCCATTCGCTGCAATCTGTGATCACTGCGTTGAGTGCGGGATTAACCTCATGCATACGCTGTATTGCACAATCGAGTGCTTCTGTCGGGCTTATCTGCTTAGTCTTTATTAGATCAGCTAAGTCATATGCGTCATACTTATAATATTCACTTAACAGCATGCCGCCCTCCAAAATTAAATGCGGTGAATAGGAGGCAAACTATTCGCTTTGTTTTTGCCCGCAGAACTAGGCTGGAAATTCGATACAGCTTGCCACAACAACTTGCCTTGCCATCCTTTATGAGCTTCCTCATTATACAAAGCTTCAGAGAGTGCTTTAATTTGCTCTTTTAATATGGGATCTTCGACCATCTTCTCTAAGTCGATTAAGTTTAATAGAGTAACGCCCGGCCAAAGCAAGCGCCCCCATTTAAGTATGGCATCGCGTGCCAATTTAGGGTTGTTACTCAAACATGCCTCTTGCAATTCCTTTAATACTTTAGTTTTACCTTGTTTAACAGAAGGTTCTTTGGGACGTTGCCAACGCCATGCAACCATTGTAAGTAACCATGCTAGAGCAAAGCCGGCAGCAACCCACCAAGCAAGATTGCTTTGTGACTTACTCTCCGGCTTTGTTTTTTCCAACACTTTGTTTTCATTGCGCGGGGAAGCAGTTGGTTGTGTAGCAGGGGGGGTCGCCGCCGGCTTTAAAAGAGATGGTTGCTTAGCCTGGCCTGCAGCAGGAAATACATTGAGGGTAAACCCTGGCAGGGAGCTTACCTCTTCTTTTCCGGTCACTGTATTAAACCAGGGCACGGTCACAGGTGGAATAGTGATTTTACCTGGTTTATTAAGCAAATAGGTGACTTTAACGGTTGAAGTTCCTACTAAATCTTGTTGCTGAAAGCTATTACTCACCGTTGGTTTTTCTGGATAAATGCTATATTGATCCGAGCTGCCAAAATTAATGGGTGGTAATAACTGTGCGGGAACAGCGACGGCCTGTAGCGTTACCGTGCGTTCCAGCGTACTGCCTTCAGGTAAGTTAATCGTATTTTTGTCATAACTTACACTCAGTGTAACCTTTTTTGCAGGAAACCAATTTTTACCTTGGAATTGAGCAGGAATAGGTTGCACTTTAAGCACAGTTGGTTGTGCTTGTACACTCACCCGTCTTGGGCCAGCAAGATCATAAACTAAGGCATTAAAAATTGGAGGTTTGATATTTAAATCGCCACTTTTTTGCGGAAAAATAGCAAATTGCTGCTCTTCTACTGCATAGAGTCGACCATTGTGAGTCACTTGGTAACGTCGGCCATCACCAAAAGGGACAAACAAAGCGTCCTCAACTTGCGGAGGTACATAGTTAGCATCCAGTAACCTGCTGCTATTAAACAACTTGACTGTGTAAATCACTTGCTGATTGACAAAAGGCTGGTTCGTATCCACTTCAGCGGTAAGCATGACATCTTGCTGCTGAGACTGTTGCGTGTTCCCTGAGTTTGTCGGTGTCGATTGGCTACTGTTGCTGTTAGGTGGTAGCTGAGTAATTTCAATGCTGAGGGGGGATGTTTTTTCCTGGCCAATACTCAAAGAAGGTATGGGTAATACCCCGCTGCGTTTTGGAGTTAATAGTATTGTCCACTCACTTACTGCGCGAACCTTACCACTGATGATGCTATAGCTGATGTTACTTTCCGTACCAACAATTGTAAAATCCTTTTGCAGAGGAGTCAGATCTGGCACTGTATTAATTTGGGTGCCTTCAATTCTTAAATGTAATGAAAAGTTCTCCCCCATTTGCACCTGTGGAGCCTCAAGCTGTAAGGTCACAATAGCAGAGGCTATACTGCTACAACATAACAAAAGTAAACTGAGTACTATTCGCTTCATTGATACCACCCGCCTTCTCTGCGTAGATGATCGCGCAAAAATTTTTCCCGCATTAATCCGCCTGGATCATCTGGAATTAACCGTAACCATTGCTCTTTGGCCTGTTGTTTTTCTAATTCTTCAGCTGATTGCGTATTGTTCATCCCTTCCTTTTGATCCCCTTGTTTTGCTTGTTGGTTTTGGCCCTGCTGGTTTTGACCTTGCTGGTCCTTGTTTTGTTGGTTTTGACTTTGCTGGTTTTGACCTTGCTGGTCCTTGTTTTGTTGGTTTTGACTTTGCTGGTTTTGGCCTTGCTGGTCCTTATTTTGTTGGTTTTGACTTTGCTGGTTTTGGCCTTGCTGGTCCTTATTTTGTTGGTTTTGACTTTGCTGGTTTTGGCCTTGCTGGTCCTTATTTTGTTGGTTTTGACTTTGCTGGTTTTGACCTTGCTGGTCCTTATTTTGTTGGTTTTGACTTTGCTGGTTTTGACCTTGCTGGTCCTTATTTTGTTGGTTTTGACTTTGCTGATCTTTATTTTGATTTTGCTTTTGATCCTGCTGATTTTGTTGGTTTTGATTTTGCTTCAACAAATCCTCTAACAACTTACGATTGAATAAGGCATCTTTATTGTTCGGATTAATTGCTAATGCTTGGCTATAAGCTTTAATTGCTTCTTTGTATTGGCCTAGATGAGCCAAGGCATTACCCTGGTTATAATAACCCTGCTCGCTCCGAAGTAATTGATACTCTTTTGCAGCTTGTTCGTAATCACCTGCGCGATAAGCCGCAGCAGCACGCCAATCGGCTTGCTGAAAAGTTGTCTCTGCTTGTTTAAATTGCCCTTTTTTCATCAAATGTTGTGCCTGTTGATCCTTGGTGGACCATAAGTCTACCCAGCTGAATGCATAGGTGTGACACGCAAAAATGGATAATAAAAAAAGCCAAAAAATTTTCATAGAGTTATCCTCTGCAGCCAACCTCGTCTAAAGACCGGCAGCAAAAAGATTAACGCTGGCAATAAAAACCAGCGGCCTTCGTCTCGCCATAAAGGCACATCATCATTCTCGCTCAAACTAAATTGCTTTTGCTTTCCCGACGCTGTTAACCACTGTTCAAGATCATCGGAAGTATCGGTAAAGTGAATGAGTTGACCTTGCCCCGCAAGAGCTAAATCTTCATACAAGGGACTTAATGTCTTATTAGCAATTATGGGCATGATTGAAGTATAAATTTGTTTAGCAGCAAGGTTTTTTGCCACAATCATAGCAGTTGGGTTTGGCGTTTCGCCGGTGAGCACCAATATCTGACCATGTTTATATCCCGCATTGCTTATTAATTGCCCTGCTTCTTCTAAAGCGGTATCCAGTTGCTGCCCTTCTACCGGCATAATGTCTGGGCTAAGTGAGGATAACAGCGAGTCGATCGTTTGCGCGTCGTCAGTCAGAGGTGAAACGACAAAAGGTTCGCTCGTATAAACCACTAAACCAAACTGCCCTACATCACGGCGTTTAAATAAATCATGCAACTTAAATTTAGCCCGAGTAAGGCGATCTGGAGTCAAATCATTATTAAGCATCGCGTTTGACATATCCAAAACCAGTACCCTAGGTTGAATTTGTTTAAAAGAGGGTACAGGTAATCGGGACCAAGTAGGACCAGCCAAGCTGACGCACATAAACAATCCACTTAAGAATAAGGTAAATAAGGCAAGATGCCGTTGTCCTTGTCCTTTTGCTTGTATTAAATGCTCAAGCAAATGTTTGTCACAAACTGCAGTCCAAGCTTCAGATTGAGTGCGTTGCCGCCATAAAGACCAGCACAATCCAAGCAGAGGTAAAATTGCGAGAAGCCACCAGGGGCGGAGAAAATGAAATTCACTCATAATGTGGAACCTCCCGACGAGAAATAACAGCCTTAAAATTTGCTTTTTCGCCGAGCCAATAGAGCAATAAGAGAAGCGCCAGCCCAAGAGGCCAAGGGTAATAATCATGTTGGGGACGGATTGTGGCCTGATCCTGGCTCACTGTCTCGAGTTGGTTAATGCTCTGGTAAATTTCCTGCAGGGATTGCATATCCGTTGCCCGGAAATAACGGCCACTCGTTATTTTAGCCATCTCTTGTAAAGTTTCCTCATCCAAATCTGATGAGGGATTGGGATTAAAAAAGATTCCCCCCGTAGCCCGAGGATCAGACTCCGCCCCTAAACCAATTGTATAGATTTTAATGTTATCGAGTTTCGCTAACTCAGCTGCTTTTAAAGGGGGCAGCATACCGGAATTATTTGCACCATCAGTCAGTAAAATAATGATCCGCCCTTTTGCTGGCACATCTTGAAGACGCTTCACTGCCAAACCAATTGCATCGCCGATGGAGGTCGTTTGACCGGCCAAACCCACCGTTGCATCCTCTAACCTCAATAACACATTTTGTCGGTCGTAAGTGAGTGGCGTTTGCAAATATGCACGGGTACCAAAAAGAATCAGACCTATGCGATCACCTGTTCGAGCTTGCACAAATTGCTCTGCGGCACGTTTGACTACAGCCAGGCGGCTGGCTGGCCGGCCATTTACCAACATGTCTGCCAACTCCATACTTCCGGATAAATCAAGCGCAAGCATAATATTACGACCTTCACGTGTTAAGGGCTGAGGTTCTCCAACCCAACGAGGGCCTGCAACAGCGAATACTAAAAGACACCAAATAATAACTAATAAGCTTATTTGGGCTTTCCCAATAAGCGCTGTTTTCTTGTTATCCATGGCAGAGAGCATGGCCTGATAAAAAGGAACCTTCAGCGCGGAAGGCAATCGCAGTACAGCACGAGGAACTAAAAGCCAAATTAATAAAGGGAGTGGCAAGGCTAATAAAACCCAAGGTGTTGCTAACTCAAACATGGTGCACCTCGTTGTTTTATCCATGCCTTTGCACAATGGAATAAGGGCTGTAAATCAATATCGGTTGCGGGTTGATAAGGAATTTCCAATAAGTAGTTGCGTAACTTATTAAATTCAATACCTTTTGACGTCTTGTTCAAAAACTCAAGCCAAGCCTCACCCTGCAGACTAGCTACCTCTTCTCTGGGAAAATAAACTAAAGCAACCCGGCGAAGTAATTCAGAGACTTTCATACTGCTCGCCTGGCTATCCTGTTCACGCCGATATTCTTGCTCATAGACTTCAAGCAATTGTAAAGCCTGACGCTTCGCTTGCCCATTGGCATAAGTGCGTCGGGCTAAATAAATTAAAAATACAATAAGGATTAAACATAAAAATAGCAAAAGATACCAACCTGGCGCCAAAGGCCACCAACCTATGGGAGCAGGGAGATGGATATCATGCAGTTTAGCCAATACCGCGCTTGACTCAGCCACGCGACCTCCTAGGAAAAGTCTGACGTACTATTTGAGGTAAACTCGTTTCTGCTGTTAATTGCACGTATTGTATTTGCAACCGCTTAAACTGGGTTTGTAAGTTGGCAATTCGTTCCTCACAAAAATTTTTATACGCGTTTGTCACGTCATCCATTGTGGTATCAAGTAAAAATTCTTGTTCTCCATCAGTAATCGCATAATACTGCGGTTTTGGAGGGGATAGTTCTAATGGATCACAAATATGGTAAACCAAGATATCATTATGGGAACGTAAACGGCTTAAATGTTGCTCGCTGTCAGGGTCAAGATTATAAAAATCGCTGATAAGAACCAAAATGCTTCCAGGGCGGGTCACACGGCGAACGCGCATTAGGACTTCGCTCAAGGGCTTAGATTTATCACTATTCAGTGTTCCGTCATTGGTGTATTGACTTAAAGAAGCTAATAAGGGCAATACCCCCGTTTCGCGACTACGTGGTGTAAATTCATTATGTTCTTTTGCTGAAAATAACAATCCGCCAACACGATCGCCTTGCTTTATTGCAGTCCAGGCGATCATGGCAGCTAAACGGGCAGCAATCACCGATTTAAATGCCAGGCGCGTACCGAAAAACATCGATGGATTGAAATCACTCAAAATGACAACAGGACGCTCTCTTTCCTCCTGGTAGAGTTTGACGTGCGGTCGGCCCGTGCGCGCTGTAACCCGCCATTCCATGTGGCGAATTTCATCACCCGCTTGATAGTTGCGCGCTTCAGCAAAGTCCATCCCCCGGCCACGCAACTTAGAAAGATGATTACCGGCGCGGACCGTATTACCGGCAGGCTTATAATTCACTCTCTGGGCATAACGCCGCAGAGCGATTAATTCATCAAGTTGGACAGTAACCCCTTCAGTCATGGCAAACCCTAAGGAACAGCAATTAATTTTAATAAGGAATTGATAAAATCGTCACTATCCACACCCTCAGCTTCAGCTTCAAAGCTTAACAGAATACGATGGCGTAGAACGTCATGAGCAATCACATGGATATCTTCTGGTGTCACATAATTGCGGCCAGCTAACCATGCATGGGCCCTGGCACAACGATCAAGGGCGATCGTAGCGCGAGGGCTTGCCCCAAATCGTAACCAACCCGCTAATTCATCACTATAAACAGCTGGTTTTCGTGTCGCAACAACCAATTGCACTAAATAATTTTCCAAAGCCTCGCTGGTATGAACCTGCAGCACTTGACGTCTTGCCTCAAACAGCGTTACCTGGCTTAAAGGTTTAATGGTTGCTGATTCTTTGCTTACCTCTCCTGCCGCTTCTCGTCTTGCCAAAGTTAAAATATCATGTTCAACCTGTGCGTCTGGGTAACTAATGCGCACATACATCAAAAATCGATCAAGCTGGGCTTCGGGTAAGGGATAAGTGCCTTCTTGCTCAATCGGGTTCTGAGTTGCCATGACTAAAAAAAGTTCCGGCAGAGGATAGGTCTTACCCCCGATTGTCACTTGCCGTTCCGCCATTGCTTCCAGTAAGGCAGATTGTACTTTCGCAGGGGCGCGATTAATTTCATCGGCAAGAATAAGGTGATGAAAAATAGGACCAGGCTGAAAAACAAAAGAACTGTTTTCTGGATGAAATACGTCTGTACCTGTCAAATCACCAGGCAATAAGTCTGGTGTGAATTGAATCCGATGAAAATCTCCTTCAATTACCGAAGATAATTCTTTGACGGCACGGGTTTTTGCAAGGCCTGGTGCACCTTCAACCAACAGATGGCCATCGGCGAGCAAAGCAATGAGCAGCCGAGAAATCAATCCATTTTGGCCAAGGATTCGGCTATTAAGATAATCGCTTAATTGCAAAAATTGCTGTTGAACTGTCTGCGTTGAACCAAGATCTAACTGCTCCATTAATCATACCTTGTGCAAAAAAATATTATCCTAGCGTGAAACCAGAGGAATGCCAAGCAACCGGACAATATCATCTTGAGCAATTATTGATGATAATCCTTCTGCAGTTCCAAAGGCATCAACTCTTGTAAGCGTTCATAAAGCCCAATGATTTCTGCGCAAAAAACTTGTAATTGTTGCCTGTCATCCCATAATTCATAGTCTATCCCTTTGCGAAACGCATATTGTCGAGATAATTTTTTTAATAATTGGATATCTTGGTTCGACAGTCCCAATTCCGGGCTTAAGGCAAGCAATTCAAGTAAATTTTTGTGTTGATTATTGGTCTTATAGTCATGTAGTAAATAAGCCTTCAGGGTCAATTCAAAAGCTAAATGCATAAGTGAGATAAAGGGGGTTAAAGTATCAACTACACCGCGGCCAGTAAGGATTATTTCCGCATTATCCAGCAATAAGTGCTCAGCACAATAAGCATGTTGGGTCGCAATTTTAATCAATTCTAAAGGAGTGAAATATTTTTTATCCATTGTTAACCTAAAAGTAAAAACAGCGGGGCATAGCGAAGATACTTCAAGATGCTAGATTTTAGGCGATAGGTTAAAAATAGCATTTTGAAGTATCTTGGGTATATGATACTACAATCTTGGCCTATTTCATCTTGTTCTTATTTAGTAAATGCAGTCTTTCCTCAATAGCCAATGGACCCTTGGTTCATTAACCCTCACTCATCGTCTTATTCAAGGACCGCTTGCTGGGTTCAGCTGCTCTCCCTTTCGGGAGCTATTTTACCAATTCACCCCCCCGGCATACTGTGTTTCGGAAATGATTTCAGCCCATGATGTTGTCCATAAACATACTCTGCATTCACGTTACTTGCATCGTACAAATAATGAAAAGGTGCTTTGCTATCAGATTGCCGGTACTGACCCTTTAATTATGGCACAAGCTGCAACCCGCCTTGAGGGAATAGGGGCTGATTTAATCGACATTAATTGCGGTTGTCCTAAAGGAAAAATCCGTAAGAAAGGGGCAGGTAGCGCTTTACTTGAAAAACCGCAACAGCTTGCGGAAATAGTCAATACAGTTCGCAAGGCGATTAAAATTCCCTTGACAGTTAAACTTCGCATATTGGGTAATCCTTCGGATTTCGAGCTTGCTAAGAGAGTTGCTGACGTCGGTGCAGACGCGTTAATTATCCATGGCAGACGTTGGGATGACGATTATGATAAAGCGAACAACCTGAATCAAATAGCCAAGATAAAACAGCAAGTCAATATTCCAGTGATTGCTAATGGCGACTTTTCTGATCACGCAAGTTTATATGAAGCCATCCAACAAACTCAGTGTGATGCCTTTATGATAGCTCGTGCAGGAACCGGCAAACCCTGGTTATATCAAACTTTACTTACTGACAAACACATTCAACCTAATCCGGCTCAGCAAATTGGGCTTTTTATGCAGCACTTGCAAGGATTAGCCGCCTTAGAAAATGAATATCGGGCGTTGTTACAAAGCAAGTCCTTGATTCGTTATTATTTTAAGAATCAGCTCAGCACAAAGCAATTGCATGCCTTTTACCAACTGAATGAATTTGATCAAATAGAGGGATGGTTAAAGAATTCATTGACTAACTTGAGTGAAAAGGCATAATGCCTATATTATGCTCTTTATGAAATAAATGTGCGCACAATAGGACAATAAATGATTAAATTTAAAGCAATTATCGGTCATGGCTTTTTTATGGGACGCTGGTTACAGTTGCCTCTCTATGTCGGCCTTTTAATTATCCTCGCGGCCTATGTCTATCGTTATGTCATCGAATTATTTCATCTGGTTGTCAATATCAATGGTTTCGATGATACCCATATCATGCTCGGTGTCCTGGACTTAATTGACGTGGTAATGATTGCTAATTTGCTCATCATGGTAGTCCTCGGCGGCTATGAGACTTTTGTTTCCCGCCTTGAGTTAGACACACATCCTGATCAACCCGAATGGTTGGATCATTTGGATGCAGGTGCTATGAAAATTAAACTTGCCCTTGCCCTGATTGGTATTTCATCCATTCATTTATTGCGAACATTTATCGATCCCACAAAGCAAACTAACTTCACGGTGATGTGGCAAGTGATCATTCACTTAACGCTCCTTCTTTCTGTGCTTGCTATTGCCTTTACTAACCGGTTACTGACAAAAGATTAATCTAAAAAACTGTAAGACCATAGGTAGGTCATCCTGAACACGTCTTTTTGCGCAGCGGACATACTTGGGAGCTACAAAAAACAATAAATCGATAGGTTGTTTTGTCTAAGTAACCCAAGAAAATAAGCGATTGTCAGCATTGCCGACCATTAAACACTTCGCCCCCCATCCACGTTCAAAATTTGTCCTGTTATAAATGGGTTTTCTATCAAAGCTAATACTGCCTGGGCAATAAAAAGAGGGCTCCCATGGCGTTTTAAAGGAGTTTTGTTAATGATTTCATTTTTTTGTTCAAGGGAAAGCACATTGCCCTGTTCAGGCCAAGCGATTGCGCCAGGAGCAATCGCGTTAACACGGATTTGCGGTGCAAATTCGCGTGCCAGGGCTTTGGTTTGCATAACGAGAGCGGCTTTAGTTTGGCAATAGACTGCATAACCTTTAAGAGGCTTATCCGCATGAATATCAGTTATATTAATGATTGCTCCTTGCTGCAGGGCTAGATAAGGGCGGGCAGCAAGACTTAATTGAAATGGTATTTTGACATTAGTTTCAAATAACTCAGACCAACCCTTGTCATCAAAATCAGCCAAGTCAGTGCGACTGAAAATGGAAGCATTATTAACAAGCACATCTAATCGGCCGACCCAAGCGGTTGCTGAGGAAATTAACTCTTCGATTGCTTGATGTGTGCAGAGATCACAGGGTAAGACTAACGCAGAGTTTGGACGCTTCTGATTTAAATTCTGTGCTAAACTTTGTGCCTCAGCTAAGGAACTCCGACAATGAATAATCACACTGTAGCCTGCCTGATGAAGCTGTTCTGTGATAGCTGCACCTATGCGTCTGGCAGCACCGGTAACTAACGCTACTTTTAGCGCTTGTGTGTTAGCTTGATTCAAGGTATGTTCCTCGTTTTATAGTTTAACCAGAAGTTTCCGAGGAAAAGTAAACCAAACGTTTTTTCCCGGTACACTTGATATTTTAAGCAATGATGAATTTACTCCAACTACTTCGCACCCAGATAGCACAACAAGGCGATATGCCTTTTGTGGAATTTATGCAGCAAGCACTCTATGCACCCTATTTTGGCTATTATAGTGCGGGATTGCAAAAATTTGGCGCCCATGGCGATTTTGTAACTGCACCGGAATTAACTCCTTTGTTCGGCAAAACACTTGCACGGCAATGCAAGGAGGTACTAGACAGTCTGAACTCACCCGCTTTATTTGAATTCGGTGCAGGTTCAGGCCGCTTATGCGTTGATCTTTTAACCGAGCTCGAATACTTAACTTGCTTACCCGATATTTATTATATTCTTGAAGTCAGCCCTGATTTACGCCAACGACAATCTGAATTAATCCAGCAAGAAATTCCCCACCTTTTTTCCCGCGTTATATGGCTTGACCGCTGGCCTAAACAGGCTTTCAATGGGGTTATTATCGCTAACGAAGTGCTTGACGCCATGCCAGTACATCGTTTTTTGCAAACAACAGATGGGATTCAAGAAAGCTTTGTTAGCCTTAATGCTCAAGATGAATTAATTGAAGTATTTAAACCCTGTACTAATCAGCGGTTACTCACTTACATTATCCAAAATATACCAAAAGGGCAGATACCTTACCTCTCTGAAGTCAATTTATTTCTCGACGATTGGATTAAGCAATGCTACAGCCTGTTAACCCAGGGGATAGTGCTCCTCATCGACTATGGGTTTCCACGGCATGAATATTATCATCCTGATCGCAACACCGGCACCTTAATGTGCCATTACCGTCATCACGCACACCCTAATCCCCTCATTCACGTGGGGGAGCAGGACATCACCGCCCATGTTGATTTTACCCACGTCGCTGAAGCCGCCCATACCGCCGGTTTTCATATTGCGGGGTACTGCAACCAAGCCTCTTTTTTGCTGGCAAACGGTTTGTTAAGCTTATTGGAAAATGTAAACAACGAACGTGAGCGATTAAAAACCCATCAGGCAGTCAAACAGCTTATTCAACCTAGCGAAATGGGCGAATTGTTCAAGGTCATTGCCTTAACCAAAAACATACAAACTCCATTAACTGGTTTTCAACTGCACGATAAACGAGCGAGTTTATGATGAAAAAATACTTAACTACCGTGGAATTACAAAAAGAATCGATGAAATTTTCGGCAGGCCATACCACTATTTTCTCAGCTACCGAGCGAGAACCTTTACACGGCCATATGTATGCTGTTTATTTGGCGCTCACCACATGGGTTGAAGAAAATGGTATGACTTTTGACTACCGTTATTACAAAGAGCGGATACATAATTTATGTCGATCTTTAAATCAAACCTTCTTAATGCCGCAATTTTCGCCCTTCTTAGAATTTGCCGAAGATGGGGAGTATTACTATTTCACTTTTAATCATAAAAAAATCCCCTTTTTAAAAGAAGATGTGACACTAATGCCGTTGACGAACATTACTGTTGAAGAATTATCACGCTGGTTTGTCAATGAACTTATTAAAAATAAAACCGAATTAGACCGGCATCGTATTGAAAAAGTGGTTGTCAAAGTCTTTTCAGCGCCGGGCCAATCGGCAAGCCACGAATGGCAACGCAGTTGAGAATACGCTATAAAGTTTGTATTCCGCACACTAATCGCGATTATTTTGATTACGTTGCGGATGATCTGAAACCTTGTGCTGGTGCCCGAGTGTGGGTTCCCTTCCGCACTAAGACTCGATTAGGCTTAGTAATAGGCCATCACACTTTAGAAGATGACGATACCACCCTCAAATCGATTACCTCAGTCATTGATGAACAACCTTTGCTAAGCGAAGATCTACTTACTTTGTGCCGATGGGTAAGCAGTTACTATCAGTCGCCATTGTCTGAAGTCATTCCCCTTGCTTTACCAAAAAAATACCGCCAGGGTTTGAAAAAGGAATTACCTACCTGCAACTATTATGAGCTTGCTGTCCCTCGAGAATCAGCACAACAATTTTTATCGGCAAGAGCGCGTAAGCAACTTGCCCTGATTGAGTTTTTAAGCCAACAGCAAAATCCAGTGAGTAAATCAGTACTGCAAAAAGAAGGATTTAATCAAGCCCAAATCGAAGCCCTATTAGCATTAAACATCATTTCAGTAACGCAAAAAATTGCCCTCCCCACCCACCCCAACCAAAATACCGAGCAGCCACTTGCACTGAATGAGGAACAAGCCGCTGCTTTAAACAAACTCACTGAGTATATGAACACTTATCACTGCTTCTTGTTGCAGGGGGTCACAGGGAGCGGTAAAACCGAAGTTTACTTGCAACTGATTGCTAAAATCTTAGGGCAGGGTAGGCAAGTCCTGATTTTAGTTCCTGAGATCGGCCTTACCCCTCAATTACTCGCGCGATTTACAGCGCGTTTTAACCAGCCGATGGGGGTGATTCATTCGAATTTAAATGAAACAGAGAGGCAAGTCGCTTGGCAGTTAGCCAATGATAACTTGATTAAATTGGTCATCGGCACGCGAACCGCCGTTTTCACGCCAATGCCTTCATTGGGTCTGATCATCATTGATGAAGAACACGACGCCTCTTTGAAACAAATGGATGGAGTGCGCTATTCTGCCCGTGATACCGCATTAATGCGGGCCTATTTAGCTAAAATCCCCATTATTTTAGGCTCAGCTACACCTAGCCTTGAAAGTTTGTATAATTGTGTATCAAACAAATACACCTTATTACGCCTTCAGCAAAGGGCACTCGCCACCTCGCCCTTGCACTTTCGCCTTCTCGATATTCGTAATACCCAACTGCAAAACGGACTGGCTCCCGGTAGTCTGGCTTTGATTGCCGAACATTTAGCACAGGGGAATCAAGTGCTAGTCTTTATAAACCGACGTGGTTTTGCTCCCGTACTACTTTGTCATCAATGTGGTTGGATGGCTGATTGCCATGCCTGTGATAGCCACCTCACCTTGCATCGTCAATTGGGGCGCCTCATTTGCCACCACTGCGGTGCGACAAAAAAAATTCCCACTCAATGCGGCTCTTGCAGCGGCACTGAGTTACTCCCTATTGGTGCAGGCACACAGCGGATCCACGAGTTTCTGCAAACCCAGTTTCCAGATACCAATCTCCTGCGCATTGATCGCGATGAAGTAAGGAAAAAAAACGAACTGAATACTCAGCTTGAACGTATCAATAAAGGCGAAGCCCAGTTAATTGTTGGGACGCAAATGCTAGCGAAGGGCCATCATTTTCCCCGTTTAACTTTAGTGGTTGTTCTTGATACTGATGCTGGTTTTTATAATCAAGATTTTCGTGCTTTAGAGCGGCTAGGGCAACTTTTAACCCAGGTTTCTGGACGGGCAGGACGAGCGCAATTTGCAGGCCAAGTGCTTATCCAAACCCACATTCCACAACACCCATTACTTAATCTGCTTATTCAGCAGGGCTATGAAGTTTTTGCCAAAGCGTTGCTCGTGATGCGGCAACACGCTGAATTGCCTCCCTACCACTACCTTGCTGTCATTCGTGCCCAAGATAAGATTCCTTCTGAAGTACTTCATTTTTTACATACCGCAAAAGAACAATTAGAGACAGCCGGCATCAGAGTCCTAGGTCCAGCACCTGCACCTTTAGCGCGCAAGGCCAAACAACATCGAATGCAGTTATTAATCAAATCCCCGTCACGCAAAATTCTGCATAATGCATTGACGAAGCTAAGAGCCTGGTTAACAATGAACAAATTAAACAACGCTGTTCGCTGGAATGTGGACATTGATCCAATGGATTTATCATGACGAATCAAAAATTAGCCATCCACCAAAAAGTGTTTTCGATTGAATGGGGTGATATGGATGCCTTAGGTCATGTCAATAATGGCCGCTACTTCGATTATTTTCAGCAAGCGCGCATTGAATGGTTAGAGAGCCTCAAATTAGACATGAAACAAGGGACAGGGCCGGTGGTGATCCACGTCGCCTGCACTTTTTTAAAGCCCATTGTCTATCCAGCCACGCTAAGGTTAACCAGCACCTTACACAGCCCTGGCCGCTCTAGCATCATCATTGATCATGATATTTATCAAGGCGAGGAATTAATGACCCAAGGTACCAGCAAAGTGGTTTGGGTAGACTATCAGAAGAACTGCTCCATTCCTTTGCCAGAAAGTATCATGAACTTATTTGGCAGCGCATCACGATAGCGCCCCCATTGGCGCGGGGGCCTAACTACCCAAGAGCTGCCTGAGTATCTTGGCCCAATACCTAATCTACTCAATGTTTTCTTTCTCTATTTCTGTCTTGCGAGATAAGCCTAACTTCTCTTTCAGCCGTGCAACTGCATTAGGATCAAATTGCCGAGCACTCTTATGTTTTACAATCACGGAAGGGGAACGCGTCGTTTGCACAGAAGCATTTTGCATGCTGTAAGCAGGAGCGCGCTCTGGAAAAGGGGGGATAATTTCTTGGCTTGGTTGAAAACCCGGTTGGCTTAACCTACTGGATTGGTTTGGCACCTTACTGAGCAGATTTTTGCGTGCATTACGTGCACTTTTCTCAACTCGTTTTTTAATTTTAACCGCCGCCCTCTCCGCTTCTTCTTCAGTCACCATGGCAACAGGATTACCATCTAAATCAATTCGCATTTCACGCGCTTTAAGGCAGGTTAAATAATCAATGCGACGGGTAAATAGAACTACTGCCTCACGAAGCTTGCTCTTCGATATCCCTGCTTCTTGTGCTTTATCTGCGTAAGCTAAGATATCATGCATAATTCCTGTTTTGAGCGGTCGAATTCGTAAACTATTATCAAATACTTGCGGAAAAGTAACTGCTAGCCATGATAAAGCTTCATTACGAGCTTTCTTTGATTTATTTTTTTGTGTTTTATTAATTACAGCTGTCCGCGGATGAAGCTCTTGTCTTCTCATTCTTCTACTACCCTTATTAGACCTTATTAGATAACCCTCTACTAAACGTCAATAGCAAAGACAACACCGCTTAAAGGATTATTCAGGAAGTGTGCGGGGATGTAGATTGCTATATTGGAAAAAGTTTCCATTTAAAATGCGCATACAATGTACAGCGTTTACCCTTGATTTGCAAGCCCTCCACCCTGCGTAATTAAGGGTTTATTGACAGTCATCCTCAGCAAAAAAAAGTTAAGAACGTGACCGCGGTTCGCAAATTTAAAATTAATCAGTGTATACTTTAGTTAGGTTAATCTGAGAGGGTAATTAGCAGATGATCAAGAGTTTCTTCATGGGCTTTCTAGCAATCTTTTTCCCGTGGCTAGCCTTATTAATAGAAGATAACCCAGGAGGCGCGTTAGTAGCCTTGATTCTACAAGCCTCAGTCATTGGTTGGCTTCCTGCAACTGTATGGGCATGGCGCACTGTTCGTGAAACTCGTAAACTCGAATTAGCTGAAAAAAGAAAAATAAAGCAAGCTGCAAAAGAAGCAAGAAAAAGGGCAAAAGCAGAAGCCCAAGAGGAAGCTACGGCAGAAGAGGTTCAAACAGAAATTAAAAAGGGAACAGAATAATCGGCACTTCTAATTGGAGAAAGCATGCAAACGCGAGTTATTGTAAATGGTGCAAAAGGCAAAATGGGTGCGCTTGCTTGCCAGACCATTCAAAATCATCCCGACTTTGAATTCGTAGGAGGTTTAAGTAAGCAAGATGATTTACGCCGCTCCATATTTGATACCAAAGCAGAAATTGTGATTGATCTTACCCGCGCAGATTGTGTCTTTGATAACAGCTTGGCAATCATTGAGAGTGGTGCACATCCAGTTATAGGAACCAGTGGTCTGGTGGATGAGCAAATTGAAATCCTTAAAGACAAGTGCGCAACGAAGAAATTAGGAGGAATAATTGCACCGAATTTTTCAATTAGTGCAATTTTAATGATGCGTTTTGCCGCTCAAGCGGCACGCCTTTTGCCGGAAGTCGAAATCATAGAAGCGCATCATCAACAAAAATTAGATGCACCTTCAGGCACTGCAATGAAAACAGCCGAAATGATAGCCAAGTCAAGAACGTCTAAAAAAAACGAGCTCGCTTTGCATGAACTTCTGCCGGGCTCGAGAGGAGGCACGCATCATGGCATTAACATCCATTCGCTTCGTCTACCTGGTGTGATTGCCAAGCAAGAAGTTATTTTTGGCTCGCTTGGCGAAACCCTGACCATCACCCACAATAGCATCGATAGGGCCTCTTTTATGCCTGGGATTGTTATTGCATGCCAGCGAGTATTAGCGCTTAACCAGCTTTATTATGGACTAGAAAATGTATTGGATTTCTGAGTAGATTAAATCGTTTGACCCGACATAGATTACAATTAAGATCCGAATCTTGGGTCAAACGACTCAACTGACTCATCACGATATACTTATCTTTATATTATTTGCATTGAACTCGTAAGCCTCAATTTTAATTCGATCCAGTGTCTTAAGAGTCTCTTCCATAAGGGCTTCCGGGTCTATAGCCTCATTTAACTTCCAGATACAATCATAAACCGTTTGGGTAGCAAGGCTCCTACTGTCGCTTACTTTGGGGCGCTTCGTAATATCTGAAAAGATTTCCGCTAAAATAAGGGCCCGCTTTGCATTCTCGCTGTCACTCCGAGGCGCAATATGCGTTTGAATTTGCCCAATTCCCTCTGGTCCTGATTTAAAAAAACTCTTCCAATAAGGCAAATTATGTTGCCAGAATTTCTTCTCTTGCAGTATCGCATTTAAGCGGCTAAGTAATGCGAGCTGACTTTCATCCGATAATTTTAAGACTTGCATGATAAAATTTGAGAAGCCTGGCTTAAGCAAATAAGCTTCATTGACAATCGCAGAAACCTCATTATTCGAGGCCAAAATATCACTTATCTCCAAAGCACGAGGATCTTTTAACCTTTTTTTAATTTCTTCGGCAATATCGGCTGGCCAATAAGATTCTGGTGTTTTTGTTCCTGGACAACCATTCGCACTTTTATCCGCGCCGGCATAACCATGCCCCCAAACAAAAATCTCTGCCGCAATTTTAACAAAATTTTCCCTATCTTTGCCTTTATCAAAATAACTTGGCCATTTTCCATAGGTTGAACGATAGAGGATTGCTGCAAGGGTGTGGCATATTTCGATCCATTTTCTGTCTTTACCGCTTACGCAAGATCCATAGCTTTTTACCCCTGTTTTAATACTCAACAAATGCTCATAGGTGCTTAAGAACAACTCTCTTCCATTGTAATCCAGGAAAGTAGCGGTACCATATCCAGAGTTTAATAAGGCTTTATAGTCTGCAGCAAGATGGGCCACATCAGCCAAATTTTCTCTATATGCGAAATATTCTTTCTCGTTAGTTTCCTTTCGGCTAGTCATGTATAAGTGATTGATACAAGCCTGCCGCCAATTCGGCCAGCGCCTCAATTGTTCAGCGTTCGCGTGAAAAAAGGCAATCAATTTCCCTTTTATCTGTGTCTCATCAGCACTCACCACGTGCTGGGATTCAGTAAACGCTTCCTCCATTAATTTTTCTATTTTCGGCACATCCCAGTCTTGAGGGTTCTCTAACTCAGGTAACCCATCCAATAGGGCAAACGACTCCGCAAGTCGCCAAATGGCAAGGCACTCTGGATTACTCGAACTGGTGTAATCAATGTATTTTGCACAATTATAAGGATGATTCGTTGGGTAAATGGTTGCTTTTTTAGTTTCTGCTACCCAAGCCACAACACGTTGGCGTTCCTGCTCAAGCTCATAATCAGGTGCAACGAAAAATTCAGGGCTAATTAACGTCTGAAACAAAAACATATCGCCGTATTTAAGTATTGTTTCCATATTACGATGCGTGTGCACATCCAAAACCTGACGTGGTTTCTTCAACTCATCGCGAGGCACTAGATGGCTAGAACAGTACCTAGGTTCATGCTCTTCAAGAATTTTTCCATCCGCATCGAGAATGAAAGAGCGAAACCGACGGAAATTACGTACCCCAGGAATCGTGCACAAACGACTCGGTATAAAGGCAACCGCATCAACCACTCTACCTTTTGGCTTTGTGGTTGCCCTTCGCAAACTTTCTTTTAAAAACCGCTGTTCGTAGCCTTCCAAGGTTAAAAACCAATAGGGCAACTTTCTTAGGCCTTCTATATCCGACGTAAAATGCTCTAACCCTGCTGACCCAATTTTGATAAGAGTTTTTTCTAGCTCATTGACCCGGGTCTCGAAGGCACTTGGAACGCCTTGTGGAGATGCAAGTGAGTTAAGCAGTTTCTGTTGATCGGGAGGCAATAAATGATACCAAGCAGGCAAATTATGACCATTTGCGATAGCAGCTAAATCTTGTTGCAGGGTCTTTGTGGAGGCCAACTCCCTCAGATCGACTGCAGAGACCATTTCTTTTACGAATCGTTGCTGCTCTAGCGCTAAAGAAGTGTACCAACTAGGTAAATTCTTATCCTCTTTGATCGCTTGAAGAGACTGCTGGAAAACGACTGAATGCTGCCTTTTCGCTTCATACAAAGCTTTTATTGCAGGCCAAGCCGTTAACTTAAACTTATTAAGTTGAAATTTTAGACCAACCGCGACATCTTGATTGTCAATAGAGTGGAAATACAATTGTTGATCACTCGGTAACCTGCGAAACCAATCCGGTGTAGTCTGCACTGAACTAGCATTGATGGTTTCTAACTCAGCAAGCGTTTCCTCAGAACAAGGTGGAAGTTGTTCATCCCACAGTAATACGAAGTCATTGGGGTTATAAATGTTCATCTGCATGAGCGTGGCGAGATCATGCCCTCCTTTTTGCATGATCACATACTGCTCAGCTTTATTTAATAACTCGGTAGCCACTGCCTCGTCCGTTACTTCATCGCCAAGATCGCAATGATCAAGTAAGCCGCCAATTAATTGTGCTGTGTACTGTGAAAGCATTTTTTGATACGCCTCGATTGGCTCCTTGGCAGGAAAAGCACACTGCGTTTTGCACCAGGTAAGGTACTTTCTAAGCTGTTGGTCATCTGAACCAGGTTTAAGTGGAACTGTATCAAGAATAAACTTAAACGCATCAGCCAATATATCGGCCCGCCTCCTGTATATTTGTTGCAAGTTGGGCTCATCACTGCAGCGCTCTACCGCAATATTGTCGCCAAAAATGTTTTTTAAACTTTCGATTAATGCTTCGGTAATCTGAATTCGTTCAGCAATACGGATTATTTTTTTCTTTGCCATGACCACATTCCTTGCCTTCATAGGTGATTTATTATTCAATAAATCTTACTTCGAAACAATTCCACTTGATACTACTCAATTTTCATCTACCATCCTTTCAAAAGAAAGGGTTCGTGCTACACTAATAATTCCCAAGTTCCTACGGATGGTATAAGGATGGCAACAACAAAAAAGGGAGATTATATAGGATACTCCGACGCCGGCATTAACGAAGCGATTCAAAATGCCTTGAAAAAAGCAGGCGAACACAGCTATTTTGAAGTGATTGAAACGCGTGGCTCTCAAATAGGCGAAGATAAAAGGCAATACGAAGCCACTATTACCGCATTTCTCGACTAAACATTAACTAGGGAATAAAGGAGTATAGAATGGGTTATGTAGTTCCGCATTATATTGGAGGCGAAAAACTTACCATTTCCACTGCAAATCCACATACGATATACAATCCGGCACTTGGCGAAGCAATTGGACAGGTTTTTTTCGCAGATAAGGCAATTTGTGATAAAGCTGTTGCTGCCGCTAAAGCGGCCTTCCCCTCCTGGTCTGCCACAGCACCAATTAAGCGGGCACGTATCCTATTTAAATTCAGGGAACTTTTAGAAAAATACCAATCTGATTTGGCGCAACTTATCACTAGAGAGCACGGTAAAACATTAGAAGACGCCAAAGGATCTGTCGCGCGTGGAATTGAAGTCGTTGAATTTCATTGTGGCCTTGTGAACCAACTGCAAGGCAATTTTTCGGCAGACGTGACGACTCACATCGATTGCCATACTATCCGTCAACCTTTAGGTGTCTGCGCGGGTGTGTCCCCATTTAACTTCCCAGTAATGGTCCCTGTATGGATGCTTATCCCCGCAGTGGCCTGCGGTAATACATTTATATTAAAACCTTCTGAGCAAGATCCCTCAGCACCCATCCGCTTGCTTGAATTACTCACCGAAGCAGGGCTGCCTGCCGGGGTTGCGAATTGCGTGCAGGGTGATAAAGCAACTGTCGAGTATTTATTAACTCATCCCGATATCAGTGCGTTTACAGCTGTTGCCTCAACTCCTGTTGCTAAGGCAATTTACACCAGTGCTACTGCACATGGAAAACGGGCACACACTTTTGGCGGTGCAAAAAATCATTGTGTCGTGATGCCTGATGCGGATTTAGATCAAGCCGCCAATGCAATTGTTGGCGCCGCTTTTGGTTCTGCAGGTGAACGTTGTATGGCCATTTCCGCTGTTGTGGCAGTAGGCGAACAAACAGCCGAGAAGTTATTAGAAAAATTAACTCCTCTTGTAAAAGCCATCCGTGTTGATGCTGGAGATGTCCCTGGCAGTGATATGGGTCCCTTAATTAGCCGCCCCCATCGAGAGCGGGTTCTCGCTGCAATCGACAAGGGAGAAGCCGAGGGTGCTAAATTAGTAGTGGATGGGCGGTCTTTTAAGCATCCAAAATATCCCCAAGGCTACTTTGTTGGGCCAACCTTATTTGATCAGGTCACCGAACCCATGTCGATCTATCAAAACGAGATTTTTGGTCCGGTGTTAGTTGTACTTCGCGTTAGCAGTTTTGATGAAGCCTTAAGTTTAGTCAATCGCCATCAGTATGGTAATGGCACCGCTATTTTTACGCGTGACGGTTATAGTGCCCGTGAATACACTCAGCGCGTCCAGGTTGGAATGGTGGGGGTGAATATCCCAATTCCAGTGCCGATTGCCAGCCATCCATTTGGCGGTTGGAAAAATTCCGCTTTTGGCGATACCAATATGCATGGTTCAGAAAGCATCAACTTTTACACAAAGCGTAAGACAATAACCAGCAAATGGCCTGTTACTGATTTAAGTAAAGGTGCTTTTGCTATGCCAACTCACGAATAAATCAGAATCCAGATAAGGAGAGCAAGGATGGTGCGCATAGGGTTCGTAGGCCTTGGACACATGGGCTTGCCTATGGCTATTAATTTAGTGAAAGCAGGATACCAAGTTACTGGTTTCGATTTACAAAAAGAAGCCGTTGATTCCTTTACCAACTCAGGCGGTATAAAGGCTTTAAGTTTGGCAGATGCTGCAAAAAATCAAGATGTCATCATTACGATGCTGCAAACAGGAGAGCAAGTCAGTCAAGTTTGTTTAAATGACAACGGCCTATTTGCCAATGCTGCGGCCAATAGCTTATATATCGATTGTTCTTCCATCGATGTAACAACCAGTAGAGAATTACATCGGCAAGCAGCCATGAAGGATCTTTTGGTCGTGGATGCACCAGTTTCTGGAGGTGTCGCCGGTGCCCAAGCAGCTACGTTGACTTTTATGGTCGGTGGAGAAGAACAAGCGTTTGCTCAAGCCAAACCAATTCTTTCCGCGATAGGCAAAACAATCATCCATACCGGTGCAGCAGGAAGCGGACAAGCGGCAAAAATTTGCAATAACATGATTTTGGGAATCTCGATGATTGCTATTTCAGAAGCATTTGTTTTAGCTAAACACCTTGGATTATCAGAGAAAAGTTTATTTGAGGTAGTTAATAGCTCATCGGGCCAATGCTGGGCTATTAGTAAATATGTACCAGTACCCGGGATTCTTCCTAATGTCCCTGCCAATAACAATTATCAGCCAGGGTTTACATCAGCCATGATGCTAAAAGATCTAAATTTAAGTCAAAATTCCGCTGCCGCGGCTGGCATTGAAACCCCCATGGGTGCGCTAGCCACAGCCACCTACCGTCAATTTAACGAAGCGGGACAAGGCCAATTGGATTTTTCAGCCATTATTAAAGCCATTGCTAATGAATAGGTAGAGTATGAACAGGGAAAGATTTGCTCAAGAAATTAATCCTGAAGCAATAGAACAATTCTGGGCTAAGATCGCAGCACAATATGTCAGTTGGTTTAAACCCTGGAAAACCGTTTTGCGGGGAAGTTTAGCAACAGCTGACGTTCGATGGTTTAGTGAGGGTAAGCTCAATGTCAGTGTCAATTGCATTGATAAGCATCTTCCCCATAAAGCTAACCATCCAGCCATTCTGTGGGAAGGTGATGAAGAAAATCAGCAAACGCAGCTGACTTTTGCAGAACTACACCAAGAAGTTTGTCGCATCGCTAATGGCTTAAAGTCGCTCGGGATTCGTAAGGGGGATCGTGTTGGTATTTATCTGCCTATGATTCCAGAGGCGGCAATTGCCATGCTTGCTTGCGCACGTATTGGCGCTGTACATACAGTGGTTTTTGCTGGTTTTTCCGCTAAGGCTTTGCGACAACGCCTGGAGGCTGCGGCTTGCAAACTGCTGATTACTGCGGATGGCTATCATCGTGGCGGTAAGTTTTTTTCACTCAAGCCACAAGCGGATGAAGCGTGCAAGAACTTGAATATACATTGTTTAGTGGTGAAAAATAGCGATACTTTTACCCCTTTCGATCCCAAGTCCGATTATTGGTGGCACGAAATAAAAGATCAAGCTAGCCCAGATTGCCCGCCTGAACCGATGGATGCAGAAGATCCCTTTTTTGTGCTCTACACTTCAGGCAGTACTGGCCAACCGAAGGGGCTTGTACACACCACGGGGGGCTATTTAGTTCAAGTTGCTTTTAGCCATGACCATATTTTTCGCTGCACTGGGGATGAGGTATTTTGGTGTACTGCTGATATTGGCTGGATAACTGGCCACAGTTATGTTGTTTATGGCCCTTTATGCAATGGAATTACGACTTTAATGTTTGCTGGCATTCCAACCTGGCCAAATCCATCACGCTGTTGGAAAGTTATCGATAAACACGAAGTAAGTGTTTTCTACACAGCACCAACCGCAATTCGCGCCCTCAAACGCGAAGGGGATGATTGGTTAGCAACCACTTCCCGTAAATCGCTGCGCCTGCTAGGCACAGTAGGTGAGCCAATTAATCCTGAAGTGTGGCAATGGTATCATGATCAAGTTGGTTTAAACCGCAGCCCTATTGTTGATACTTGGTGGCAAACTGAAACAGGCGCCATCATGATTTGTCCACAGGAAAATTTAGAATTTGCTAAACCGGGAGCTGCCAGCAAACCATTGCCTGGCATTTATCCAGTGCTTCTCGATGGGCAAGGTAATGAAATAAAAGGGGCAGGAGAAGGCGCACTAGCGATTAAATACCCTTGGCCATCAATGGCAAGAACCGTGGCCGGCGATCATCAACGTTATCGGGCAACCTATTTAATCAATGGATACTACATAACTGGTGATGGCGCACGCCGAGATCAGGATGGTGACTACTGGATTACTGGCCGTATTGATGATGTCATCAACGTTTCAGGACATCGCTTAGGAACGGCAGAAATTGAAAGTGCACTCATTCTTCATCCTCAAGTTGCTGAAGCAGCTGTTGTTGGGATCCCTCATGCGCTGAAAGGGCAAGGAATTCATGCCTTTGTTAGTTTGAAGGCCGAAAGTAGCCCAAATCCGCGTTTGGAAGAGGAATTAATCGATATCGTCAAAACAACCATTGGAAGCATCGCCAAACCTGATGTCATTCAATGTGTGACTGATTTACCTAAAACGCGTTCAGGTAAAATCATGCGGCGGGTTTTGCGTAAAATCGCTGAGAATGAGGATATTCAACTTAGCGAGCTTGGGGACTTATCTACCCTAGCTAATCCACAAGCAGTTGATAAATTAATTGCAGAGAATAAAATGACGCCATCTAAATTAGAGGATTAGTACACAGTGGCAATTCAGAGAAAACCCCGTATTATTATTGGCATCAGCGGTGCCTCTGGCATCATATACGGGATTCGCCTACTGGAATGCTTAAAAGAATGCGAGGTTGAAACGCATTTAATCGTATCTAAAGCTGCCCAACAAACGCGCGCTTTTGAAACAACTCTTTCAGCGTCACAGCTTAATCATTTGGCTGATAAGCACTACAATATTAACGATATTGCTGCCTGCCTCTCAAGCGGCTCCTATCAAACATTAGGGATGATCATCGCCCCTTGTTCGATGCGAACCTTAGGCAATATTGCTTCTGGTAATTCGGATACGTTATTAACCCGTGCAGCAGATGTCATATTAAAAGAAAGGAAACGCCTCATTTTAATGGTTAGAGAATCACCGCTTCATCTCGGCCATTTAAAAAACATGCTCGCAGTCACTGAAATGGGGGCAATCATTGCTCCTCCGGTTCCGGCATTTTATAACCATCCTCAAACCATAGATGATATAATTAATCATACGGTGGGCAGAATTTTAGATTTACTTGATCTTGATCTCGGCCTTGTTCGCCGCTGGGGCGAAGATTCTTAAACCTAGGCAACTTGCCTAATATTCTCGATAATTCAAAACATATGAATTTTATAAATCCCCCTAATTTGGTTACTGATAACCAATTTAATACCCAACAAGCAATTCACTATCAGAATGAATGGGCCAATCTAATTCGCACGGAAGAAATTAAACAACGCATAAAAACGGTTGCCGGACTTGATATAGCTTACGACTTAGAAAGCAACCGGGCATTTGCAATCGCGGTGGTTCTCGATGCAGAATCTCTTGCTATTCTTGAAGTCAAAAAAGCAATGAGTGCAATCGAAGTTCCCTATCGCTCAGGTTTCCTCTCTTTTAGAGAACTTCCCTCTCTCGTTAAAGCGATTAATCAATTGGCCATCAAACCGGATCTGATCGTTTGCGATGGGCAAGGTATGGCTCATCCTAGGCGTTTCGGTTTAGCTTGCCATTTGGGGTTAACTTATGACACCCCAACTATCGGTTGTGGGAAAACAAAACTTTATGGACGTCACGAACAGCCTGGCAAAAACCGAGGTGATTTTTCCTATCTTTATGATAATAAGGAAAATATCATCGGTTGCGTTTTACGAACCCGCACGCAAGTTAATCCTGTTTACATCTCAGTTGGCCACAAAATTACTTTAGCCGCAGCGCGCGAGTGGATTTTAAGATTATCACCCAAATACCGTATACCTGAAACAACCCGGATAGCGGATCGATTGGCTGATGAATTTAAACTAGCTGTCAAGTGTTAAGGCAAACCACTCATTTAGCTTACTAATCAACCCGTCAATGCCTTCTTTTTTCAAGGATGAGAAACTTTGCACAGTAATCAGACCACCCATGGATTGGTAAAACTGCTTTACTTTCAGTACCGTACTTTTCGTCTCGCCACGGCTCAATTTATCCGACTTTGTGAGAAGAATATGCACCGGCAATTGTCTCCTGATCGCCCAATCAACCATCATTTGATCGAGTTCTTTCAAAGGATGGCGGCAATCCATCAACAAGATTAAACCCCGCAGGCATTGCCTCACTTCCAAATAATGCGCTAAATTTTGCTGCCAATCTTCTTTTATGTGCTGGGCAACTTTCGCGTAGCCATAACCAGGCAAATCAACAAGGCGACGGGACTCATCAATACCAAATAGATTGATGAGCTGTGTTCGGCCAGGTGTTTTACTGGTGCGAGCCAATTGCTTAATCCCTGTTAAGCAATTCAATGCACTTGATTTTCCAGCATTCGAACGCCCTGCAAAAGCCACTTCAAAACCTTCATCGGGAGGTAATTGACTAACGCGCGCAGCACTTTTCAAGAATACAGCTCGAGTATAAGGATTTATTAACATTTACTTTAAATTCATTTTGGGATTTTTACACAAGCAGTGTACCATTAAATCAGATAAAACCGCGGGAAGAGAATGAAAAAAATCTTGTGTGCCATTTTTTTGCTCGGCACAGTTTTAACTTGTATCGCTGATACACTAGAAGCAGAAGCGCTAAAATCAGCTGTATGTGCAGCCTGCCATGGGCCGCAAGGTGTGAGCAGTAATCCACAATGGCCTAATCTCGCAGGGCAGCATGCGAGCTATCTTATCAAGCAGATGCATGATTTTAAAAAAGGTACTACGCGCAATGCTGCAACAATGGCGGCAGTATTAACCGATTTAAGCGATCAAGATATCGTTGAATTAGCAAATTATTATTCTAATCAATCGATCGCAGAAGGGGAAACGCCAGAAAAATTTTTGAAACGGGGTGAACTCTTGTATCGGGGTGGTGATTTTTCTAAACACATCACAGCCTGTATTGCCTGCCACGGTCCTAAAGGTACCGGAAATGCACAAGCAGGGTTCCCTGTGTTAACTGGGCAGCATGCTGAATATACTATTCAGCAATTACAGGCATTTAAAGACAGGAAACGAACAAATGACTTAAATTCCATTATGCGTGATATCAGTGAACGCATGAGTAAGGAAGATATGGAAGCAGTGGCTTATTACATTCAAGGCTTACATTAATACGGCCGCGTGGTTAAACCCAAAACGGAGAACCCAGAGTTTTGCCGAGTTAGCATCAGGACTTAATTATATTCCTGGTTGGAAGTATTTAAATTAAAAAGAGAGACAAAATGATGTTGAAACAGGTGATATCTATTATTTTTTTATTCCTACCTTTATTGGGCTTTGCCGAAGAGTTTGTTGCTGGCAAAGATTACGAGTTAATTAGTGGGGTGAATGAGACACCGGCTCCCAGTAATCATAAGACTCCTGTCACTGAGTTTTTTAGTTACGGTTGCCCCTGGTGTTACCGAATCGAACCAGCGCTTGAAAGTTGGGTAAAACAGAAAGGCGAGACCATTCAATTTTCACGCGTTCCTGTAATATTTCATAAAGATTGGGCTTATTATGCTAAAGCGTACTACACCGCCCATCTCCTAAATTTAGAAAGTAAACTCAATCCTCTTTTATTTAAAACGATCCAAGAGAAAGACAATTCAATGAATTCTAATCAAGCGATGGTCGATTTTTTCACTGCTCAAGGCGTAGACCCGACTACAGCAAAAAGTGCTTTTGAGAACTCAACGACAATCGATATGCAAATCAATGAAGGCACAGCGTTAATGGCTCGCTACCGTGTTAATGGGGTACCTGCTTTTGTTATTGCCAATCAATATAAAACCGATTTGCAAATGGCTAAAGGGCAAGAAAGGTTACTTAAGATTCTTGATTTCTTAATTACTAAAGCAAATAAAAATGAGATTAAATCTGGGGTAAGACAATCATGAGTCAAGAAGATACTTACTGGCTTAAACTGATTTCAGAAATTCAAGCCCTCGCTCAAAATGGGCTTGCTTATTCCAGTAGTGAATTTGATACCCAAAGGTACTTACGATTTCGTGAAATTGCTGCCGAGTTTGCCAGTCGTTTTTCAACCCATTCCTATGAGGAAATCAACCAGCTGTTTTCATTAGAGGAAAGCTATGCAACCCCGAAACTTGATGTGCGTTCATTTGTTCTCCAAAACAACAAATTGTTATTGGTAAAAGAACGCTCGGATGGTTTATGGACTTTACCAGGAGGCTTTGCAGACGTGAATGAATCCCCCTCAGAGGCAGTCGTGAGAGAAACAAAGGAGGAATCAGGTTTCGATGTTTCGCCATTAAGATTACTTGCATTATGGGATAAGCTCAAACACGCTCACCCCCCTCAATGGCCACATGTGTATAAGTGCTTTTTTCATTGCGAAATCATTTCTGGAGAAAAAATGGAAAATCTAGAAATTGCCGAGATCGATTTTTTTAGACTTGATGAATTACCCCCGTTATCCACCCATCGGGTAACAAAAAAACAACTGCTCCGTTTATATGACATGGTATTTAAGGAAAATAGAACCCTGTTTGATTAGTCAACCAATTGGCCTTTTTAAGAAACTTAGTCTTGGCTGAGGAGGCTTTATCTCTCCTCACATACAGTATAAAAGCCATGACGATAAGGGTTGCTTCGGGCTCTAAAAATATAGTCACGGCATTCTTGACCCCGATCATCCACGTAACGTTTTTCCAAGCGAAATGAAAAGTCGCCAAAATTCATGTCTTGTTGCCATTCACGTTGTTCGCGGGCTCTATTTTCTTCGTCCATTTTATGGAGAAATTTGCTTAACTTACTCGCATGCCCGGTTGTCATGAGCAGGGAAATAAAAACAAGAAAGATTAATTTTTTCATAATTAGACACCAAAGAAATCACAGCGTGCAATATTAAAACATATTTCCTCTGAAAAACAAATACTAAGTAAAGCACAAGCAGTGTATACTCAATGGCTTATGCGGTAATAACTCCCGACGACATCGAAACAATGAGGAACCTGAACGGTAATTTAGGTTAGAAGCAGGAACATAATGTCAAGCCAATATTCAAAAATAAATCTGGCGCTTGCCGTATTGAGTATGCTCATCTACCTTCTGTCTTTATCCTATATCGACTATCCAGCAACAACCATCTTAAAACCACTGCCAATTGTCTTTCTCATCCTATTTAGCTTAAAAAATCATAATCCAGAGGTAAAAAGTTTACTGCTTGCGGCACTCAGCTTCTCCTTACTTGGCGATATCGCCCTCACTTTGCCTCTCGATCTAGCCTTGCAACTGGCCATTTTGTCATTTATTTTGGCCCAATATGCTTACATTTTGCTGTTTTTAAGAATTGCCGATTTTCAACATAAACGTTTACCCACCTTCCTTGCCATCCTAATCTTTCTAACCATCGGTTTTTACACCATTTATCCCTATTTGGGAGAAATGAAAGTACCGGTCATTGTCTATACGTGCTGGCTAATCCCTATGATATTTTGTGCTTTGCATGTAAAGCAACACACCTCGATAGTCAGTCTCGGAGCCTTTTTATTCCTCTTTTCCGATCTAGCTTTTGCAGTGAACCAATTTATTTTTGCAAATGATCGATTGATCTCCATTTTAGTGATGTACCTTTATTATTCCGCCCAATTTTTATTAGTTCTAGGTACATCAGTGATCAAAAACATAACCATAGCCAATCTTGAACTTAATCGATCACCAGGCTGAGTACGTTCCAGAAGTTGAATTGATTTTGATTAAATCCCCCTCCCCCAAACTTCGTGCAGGGAAGAGGGGAAGGTGTAGTATTGATGCAATAACGCCTAAACTGCAATCGGCGCTTTAATCGCGGGGTGGGATTGATAATTAATGAATTCAAAATCCTCATATCGATATTCGAATAACGACACAGGCTTGCGTTTTATAATCAACTGCGGCGGGGGGAAAGGAGTGCGCTGTAATTGAGTACGGGCTTGCTCCAAGTGGTTTAGATACAGATGGCAATCCCCACCCGTCCAAATGAAATCCCCAACCTCAAGATCACATTGTTGCGCCACCATGTGGGTGAGTAAAGCATAAGAAGCAATATTAAACGGTACCCCTAAAAAAACATCCGCTGAGCGCTGATAAAGCTGACAGGAGAGACGATTTTCGGCGACATAAAATTGAAATAAAGCATGGCACGGCATCAATGCCATCTTGTCTAGTTCCCCCACATTCCAAGCACTAACAATTAACCGCCTTGAATCAGGATTGTTCTTAATTTGTTGCAATACTTCTGATAATTGATCAATTATTCGTCCATCTGCAGCAGGCCAAGCCCGCCATTGTTGCCCATAGATGGGGCCTAAATCACCTTTACTGTCTGCCCATTCATCCCAAATTGTCACCCCATTCTCGTTTAGGTACGCAATGTTTGTATCGCCTTTTAAAAACCATAACAACTCATGGATAATGCTGCGGGTATGCAGCTTTTTTGTAGTGACTAAAGGAAAACCCTGGGAGAGGTCAAAACGCATTTGATAGCCGAAAACAGAAAGGGTGCCTGTTCCAGTCCGATCCGTCTTTTCCACACCTTGTTCTAGAATGTGCTCTAGAAGCTGTAAATACGTTCTCATTGTTTGTTTCCCCGGTTTAAACAATACAACCCGATCAATAGCATCGGGATGGATAATAATTGCCCCATAGTCAGCCAATTAAATGCGATATAACCTAACTGCACATCGGGCTCACGAAAACATTCAGCAAGTAAACGGCAAATCGCATAACCGACTAAAAACATGGCAGATACCCGGCCCACGGGTCGTGGCTTTGCCGCATACCACCACAGGAAAACAAATAAAACAACGCCTTCCAAACCTAACTCATACAGTTGCGAGGGATGACGTGGTTGGCCATCGGAATGAGGAAAAATCATTGCCCAAGGCACATCTGTTACCCGACCCCACAATTCGCCATTAATAAAATTACCCAATCTTCCCGCGCCCAATCCTAAAGGAACAAGTGGTGCTAGGAAGTCAGTAACTTGTAAAAACGGTTTTTTAAATTTGCGCGAGAATAACCACATCGCAATGGCCACCCCAAGCAATCCCCCATGAAAAGACATCCCACCTTCCCATAATTTAAAGAGAGTCCAGGGTTGAGTGAAAAATTGATAGGTATTGTAAAACAGCATGTAGCCCAATCGCCCGCCGATAATGACACCTAAAGCCCCATAAAAAATTAAATCGCTAATTTGTTCAGAAGTCCAATCCAACTTATAGTGTCGAGCCCGCCATTGCGCCAAACCCCAACCACCAATAAAACCAAGCAAGTACATCAGGCCATACCAATGGACTTTGATAGGGCCTAACGAAAAAGCAACCGGGTCAATTTGCGGAAATGCTAACATGGATATACCTTAAAAAAGTGTTCGTATAACAAGTAAATCAATAGCAGTTACGATCAGTAACGCAATAAAACCATACTTCAATTGCTTGACCGGTACAACATAAGTTAATTTTGCACCGAGAGGCGCAAAAAAACTACTAGGAATTGCAATGCACAAAACAGCTGGCCAATAAACAAAACCGGTACTATAGGCTGGTAATCCGGGTTCGTTTGCCCCCGTAATGATAAAAACAACCGTACCCACTGCTGCCACAGTTAATGTCGATAAAGCAGAAATCGGCGCAATTTTTATTATTTCTAAATTACAATAACTAAGATACGGAACTGTCAAAGCACCCCCACCTACTCCCAGTAAACCCGCTATACAGCCTATGAAAAAATTAATTAGCCAATTAACCCAAGTGGGAGGGAAATGGTAGGGTTTAATTTCCTTTTTACTCATATCAGCAAGCATTTTAATGGATACAAACAGCAAGAAAAAGCCAAATAGCATTCTCAGCCAAAAAGTCGATAATTGATGGGAAAGTAAAGCACCACTGATAGCACCGACCACGATCCCTGGCCATAAGCGTTGATACACGCTCCACAAAATACCACCTTGTTTATAATGCGTGCGTATGGATGATTGAGAAGTAAAAAGCATCACAGCTAAAGAGGTAGCTGCAGCCATTTGCATCACTAATTCTTGGGGGAAATTCGCCTTATGATTAAAAATAAAAGCCAAAGCAGGTACAACTACGATACCGCCGCCTATTCCCATAATGCCGGACACCAACCCTGCCGCTATGCCTGCTAAAATATAGAGGCTGCCATGAGAAAGAATTTCAATTAGACTCATGCTCGTAATAGCTCGGATCTCCTTAACTTAATGGCACAAGGCGGGATTACTTAGCTCACGCTCGGCCTGCCCGAACCAAGGTGCCTAATCCCTCTTCCTCCAAAGCTCGTTGCAAATGCAACCTGATTTCAGCAGGGTGCTCCAACTCAAGTACATCTGCGAGCACTTTGCGCGCATGCGCTAAGGTGATATTGCGAATAACCCATTTGACACGCGGCAAGCTGGTTGAGTTCATGCTTAAAGTATCAAACCCCATAGCGAGCAATAACATTACTGCTAATGGATCAGAAGCCATCTCACCACAAATACTGACCTCCACACCCGCAGCATGGCCACCCTCGACTACCTTCATAAGCGTACGTAACATGGCAGGATGGAAGGAATCATAAATGCCAGCAACGCGGGCATTGTTTCGATCGACAGCAAGGAGATATTGGGTTAGATCGTTGCTGCCCACGGAAAGAAAATCGACTCGTTTTGCCAATTCTTTCGCGAGGTACACAGCAGCGGGCACTTCAACCATGACTCCAAGTTTGGGTTTTTCAATAAGGCAACCTTCTTCTAATAATTCTTCAAAAGCTTGTTCCACAAGAAATACAGCCTCTTCCACTTCGCTCAGGTTAGTGACCATTGGCAACATAATGCGCAAATTATTTAGCTCTTCACTTGCACGCATCATCGCGCGAACCTGCATTAAGAAAACATCGGGGTGATCGAGAGTCACCCGGATACCACGCCAACCTAAATAAGGGTTATCTTCTGTAACAGGAAAATAGGGAAGGATTTTGTCACCACCGATATCCAACGTACGCATCGTGACGTACCGCGGCGCGAAAGCCTTGAGAATTTGACGATAAATAATGTATTGCTCATCTTCTGAGGGGAAGCGATCCCGACTCATGAAAGGGACTTCCGAACGGTATAGACCTACGCCCTCAGCACCCACGCTCATTGACAATCCCGCATCCATCGCAAGACCGGTATTAACCTGCAAAGAAACACGGTAGTTATCCAACGTTTCAGCGGGCTTGTCACGCAAACTCACTAAACTTTGGTTCAGTTCCTGCTCTTCCCGCGCTAATTTTTTAAACTCAGAAAAGATAGCTCTGGATGGAGAAACATAAACGTGGCCAAAATAACCATCGACTACAACAGCCCTCCGCGACAGATGTTCAACCTTAAGCCCGCGAACCCCCATTACAGTGGGAACTCCCAGAGCACGGGCCAAAATTGCCACATGGGAATTATTCGCTCCCTTCGCTGACACGACGCCAACTAATTGCCCCTCAGGCACCTCCGCTAGGGCGGAAGCGGTAATTTCCTCACCAATTAAGATTGTACGGCGGGGGTAGGCAATTTCTTCACGCTGAGCACGCTGTAACTCAGCAAGTACCCGGCGGCCTAAATCACGAAAATCGCTGGCTCGCTCCCGAAGATAATCATCTTCCATACTTTCAAATTGCTGCACGTGTTTTTTGATAACGACGGACAAAGCGGCTTGTGCACTGATTCTCTCTTCACGGATAACCTGTTCAACTTCTGCGCCTAGACTATCCTTATCAAGGATACGTAAATAAACATCAAATAAGGCATGCTCGTCTTCAGCAACGGTGGCTTTCATGCGCCGGCTTAGGCGTTGCATGTCTTCACGCGCAGCTTGTAGCGCTTCAAAAAAGGCTTCAACTTCTTCATCAACCCCATCGACAGTATGGCGCGGGACAGAATCAATATCCGCTGCAGGATAGACCACTACCGCAGTTCCAATCCCGATCCCAGGTACTGAACCAACCCCAGTCAGGGCAACAGAAACTGCTTCCCCTTTAGTTGTCCCGGCCGGTTTAGGCTGTGTGAGCTGGGCTAATTCCCCTGTTGCCTCAGCATGGGCAATCACGCCGCCAAGTTGGGCAGCCAAGGTAATTAGGAAAGCCTCTTCAGCATCATCAAAGCAGCGGTTTTCCGCACGTTGAACGGACAATACACCGTAGAGCTTCCTGTGTTGGATAATAGGGACGCCTAAGAAGGAGAGCAGATGCTCTTCACCAAGCAAGGGATTATGATGAAAATCGGGGTGAGAAGGCGCATCTTCGATATTAATGGGTTCTTCACGCCTGCCAACCAGACCAATAAGACCGCTCTCTAAGCCTACACGCACTCTGGATTCAGCTTGTTTATTCAAGCCATCGGTGGCAATCAGTACGTATTCGGCGTGTTTATTGTCTATCAGAAATACAGAAACGGCGTCAGCATCAACTGCTTTGCGTACCCGCTGCACAAGAATAGATAGTGCTTCAGTTAAATGGCTTGCTGTAGTTACATCCTGGACGATTCGTTTCAGTATTTTTAACATTATCGACTATGATTACCTCGCCTACGTCGTGCACCAAAAGGAGTGCGGCGTTTCTTTAACAGATACTCTAATTCTTTCATAGCTTGAGCATAAACTTGCCGTTTGAAAAAAATAACCTGCTCGGGAGGCTCGTGATAATCAATCCAGCGCCAACTGTCGAATTCTGGTGAATCGCTTAAATCCAAACGAACTTTTTGCTCACAAGTGACTAGTTTTAGTAAATACCATTTCTGTTTCTGGCCGATCACTAAAGGCTCACTGCCATGACGAAGATACTGCTTTGGCAAACGATATTTTAACCATCGTTTTGTAACGCCTAACACCTCTACATCTTCTCTATCTAAACCGACTTCTTCGCGTAACTCTCGATACATTGCTTCAAGCGCTGTTTCCCCAGTGGCTAATCCGCCTTGCGGGAATTGCCAAGCATCATGGCCGTTACGTCTACCCCAAAAAACACGACCGGATGAGTTGGTAAGAATAATACCAACATTCAACCGGTATCCGGCACGATCAATAACCATTTTTCACTGCTTACACTAAACCGTTAATACCTTGATTTTTCCACAAAGTACAAGAGGTTGGCAAATAAATCTGCGTTTTTTAGCCGATTTATCTTGAAAAATTTGCGTAAACCTGTTTGACCTTGCTTTCTTCGAGTACTGCAAAATTAAGTCAGGGTTATGACCCTTGCTATTTGCAAAAAAAATTATCATTCCTGCGAAAAATCATTACCTTAAATAATTATAATCTAAATTCCTAATAAACATTCCTCTTAACCCATCAGGGGGCTGCAAAGATTCTTCCCAAAGCGTATAATCGCCGCAAAAATTTGAAATTTTTTTATGAAAAAACGTATTCTCATTCTTAATACCGGCGGTACGATTAGTTCCATTAAAGCAAGCCACGGCTATGAACCTGCGTTAGGTTATGTACAAACCGCCCTAGCAGAAATTCCCGCGTTAAAGCATGCGGAAATGCCCGATTACACGATTAAGGAATATCAACCGTTACTTGATTCTTCGAATATGACAGTTAGCGATTGGAACCGTATTGCCAGTGACATTGATGCTGAATATAACAATTTTGATGGCTTCGTGATATTTCACGGCACTGACACTATGGCCTATACAGCTTCGGCATTGTCTTTCATGCTGGAACATCTATCTAAACCTGTCATCGTCACAGGATCGCAAATTCCATTATCTGAAGTGCGCAATGATGCAATGGACAATGTGATTACTTCCTTATGGCTTTGCGCACATCAGCCCATTAATGAAGTCTGCATCTATTTCAACCAGCAGTTGATGCGTGGTAATCGAGCGCAAAAAGTCAGTTCCGAACGTTTCAATGCGTTTGATTCTCCCAATTTCCCGCATTTAGCAACCGTTGGTATTAGTATTGAGCTTCATAAAGAGCTTCTGCTCCCCCCTCCGCAACAAGGGTTTCACTTACAAACCATAAGCCCGCAATTCATTGCTAATTTTCGCTTATTCCCTGGCTTCTCTGCAAAAGTTTTAGATTATATTTTGCAACAACCCATTCGCGGATTAATACTCGAGACCTACGGCAGCGGAAATGCCCAAAATAATGACCCGCACTTCTTAAAAATTCTGCAAGAAGCGTGTGAACGGGGTGTGGTCATCGTCAATTGCAGCCAATGCCAACAAGGAAGGGTTGAGATGAGTCAATATGCCACTGGCTACACCTTAAAACAGGCTGGCTTAATCAGCGGCCACGATATGACTCCAGAGGCCGCCCATTGCAAACTTTTGTATTTGTTCAGTAAAAATTTAGATAATCAGCACGTTAAAGATCTTATGGAAAAAAACTTATGCGGCGAGCTAAGTTTGTCATCCTAAACTGATTCTAAACTACTTTAGATAAGCTGCCTTCTTTTTCTTTTTGTAACCGCTCATCTTCTGAGTCGAGTTGCTCATCCTCTTCTTCAAATCCGTCATCCAACTCTCGAGTTTGCTCTCTGGCAAACATGGCTGATCCCTTACTCAGGGAAATTGTCTTGCTTTGCCTTTTACTTTTGCTATGAACCAGCTCCTCTGAAAGCCCATCTTTTTCCGTTTGTTTGCTTGCAGAAGGACCTCCCTTGTCCACCGTAACTCTTTTCTTACCTTTCTTGTCCTCTGTGGGAGAGGATGGCTGGTCTTCGGCAGAAGAACTACTCATATCAATCGAATCTTCTTCAGTTTCCTTCCTTCCATCTATAGGCTCTTCCTCACTGAGGGCAATTATGACTTCAGGAATGCCCATAGCTAGAATTTCATTTCGGGCACCCTCCATAATCTCTTTCAGGTCGCCAGGAGCACATTCCCATTGGAGTTTCAAATCTAGCCACCCTCCTATCGTTGCCCCGAAAGGAGAAAGTGTCGAACGAAATGGGTGAGTTTGACATACTCGTGTGTTTTCACCCAAAATCGCCCCTAAGCACATCAACGTGGTTTCTTTCCTACTCTCTCGATGAAGAACTCTATTTCTTTCCGTTCCTTTTAAAGCAACTTTCAATGCCGCGATAGTATTTTGCACTAAATCAGCTTTTTCTTTACTGACTTGTGTAGTCGAAAAGATACTCCGCATAGTCGCTCCGAACCAAGTTAAACTTTTCGGTTCTTGGTATTTTTTTACATAATAAAAAACGGCATAGTAAAGGATCTTATCTAGAGGATCGGCGTATCTTGTACTTGGACTTTGAATTAATATATCGAAGACGGGGTCTGCGCTTGGATCAAGCTGCGGTTGCACATTATAGGCAAATTGATTCGTCTTAAAAATATGATGAATACCCATCACCAAGGAAACAGCCCCCTCCATAGCTGCATTAAATTCGCCCAAGCTATGTCCTGTCTGATCACATAATTTCTTCGCCAACTCTTGATATTCACGAATGAGATCAACAATAGCATCTAACGTTTCTTTATCATTAGCCTTGTCTGTAAGCTTAAAGATCGCTTTATACAGCTCGATACCATAATTAATTTTAGTTTTTGAATGCTGTACATCCCGTGTTTTTGACCAAAGCCAACTCTTATTCAGGCCCTCAGCACGCTCCTTTTCCTTCTTAATGTGGTCAATCAAGAAATATTTTGCTATATCAAGAAAAATGGTCATTGCACTACTCCTTTTGTCGCAATTTTTTTATCATATCTATTAATCGATGGATTAGCAACATACATACAATTTGTTTATTTCAGCGTCTATTAATTAAAAAGATGCACTAACTTTAGGAAGCGATAACACTCATGTCACTGCAAATAGTCATTTTAGCTGCCGGCCAAGGCAAACGAATGTATTCTAAGACCCCCAAAGTGCTTCACTGTTTGGCTGGCAAGCCAATGCTGCAATGGGTCATAGAAACTGCACAGCAATTAAATCCAGATGCTATCCATGTTGTTTATGGCCATGGAGGTGAAGAAATAAAATCAGCGTTAAACCATTCACCTGTAAATTGGATTCTTCAAGCTGAACAATTAGGTACTGGCCACGCCGTAAAACAGGCACTTACCCATATCCCTACCCAATCCCAGGTATTAATCCTTTCAGGCGATGTACCGCTAATCCGCGCAGAAACCCTTCGCGGGCTAATTAAAGGCAGCCTCCCTAATGAAAAAAAACCAGCACCGCTTAGTCTGCTCGTTGCGATTCTTGATAATCCAACAGGGCTTGGACGCATTATTCGCAATGAATCAGGTGAAATTCAGGCCATTATTGAAGAAAAAGATGCCACTGCTGAGCAAAAACAGATTAAAGAAATTTACAGCGGCATTTGTTGCGCACCGGCCGCAGACTTAGCGCGTTGGTTACCTAAATTGAATGCTCATAATGCTCAAGGCGAATATTATCTTACTGATATTATCGCAATGGCGGTCGCAGAGAATTTGCCAATTACTTCAATCCAAGCCAAGGACATCATGGAGATTCAAGGTGTCAACAATCGCCTGCAACTTCAGCAGCTAGAACGTGTTTGGCAGAAACAGGTTGCCGAGCAATTGATGCTTTCTGGCGTGAGCATCAGCGATGCGAACCGCTTGGATATCCGAGGTGAGCTTCAGTGCGGCCAAGATGTGTTCATCGATGTAAACGTGATTTTAAGCGGCAAAGTGAGCTTGGGCAAAGGTTGTCGTATTGGCCCTAATTGTGTATTAACGAATGTGGTCTTGGGCGAAAACTGCGAAATTTTTGCTAATTCCGTGTTAGAAGATTGTGTACTCGATAACAATTGCCATATTGGTCCTTTCGCACGCATTAGACCGGGAACTAAGCTCGCTGCCGGTTGCAAAATCGGCAATTTTGTGGAAACTAAAAATGCTGTTTTTGCTGAAGGAACGAAAGCGAGCCACTTAAGTTATTTGGGCGATGTTACGATTGGAAAGGAAGTCAACATCGGTGCAGGAACCATCACTTGTAATTATGACGGGGCAAACAAGCATCAAACAATTATCGAAGACGGTGTTTTTATCGGCTCTGATACGCAATTGGTAGCACCCGTGCGCATCGGTGCCAATGCAACGATTGGTGCAGGAAGCACTATCCGCAAAGATGTTCCGGAAGGGGAACTCACTTTGACGGTGAGTAAGCAAAAAACAATTCTTGGCTGGAAAAGACCCGTCAAAAAATAAAATTCAAATCCTTGCGGAAAAGGAATGTTATCAAGATGATTAGCAGCAACTTCTTGAGCCACTCGGGACAGTTGCTAGCTTACTTATGAGTCGAATAGACTGCTATTTTTAGCTATTGTTGCCGAATGCAAAGCCGTTTGGGTTTGTTTGCAGCATCGATTACACAGCCATACCACGAAAGGTAAACTCACTAAAGTCGCTATTATTTTGTAAGCCCAAGAGCTTACGGCCAAACTAAAAATTTGATCGTAGGAGTAAACCCCACCATACAAGAGGCTATAATTGACCAAGCAAAGCAAGGAAGAGGAAATCACGTTAGCAATTAAAATCCGCATGCTTCGGCTAAGGTTAAGGCCAGCATACTTCAAGTTTTCAAGCAACATGGCATTGCCAACAAAAGTAACGAATAAGGCTAAAGTCCCAGCCGGGATTCGGCGCGGAAGTATATAAGAATAAAAAGGGTTCAAATTAAAAAATTCCGGCGCAGGTAAGGCCACAGCACCCATCAATAATAAATCAAACGTTAATTCAACTAAAATAAGCACGACAGCTAACCGTAAATTAGCCCTATAGCCAAACAATTCACCAATGAGATTGCTTACTACAATGGTTAGGGGGAACAACAGGCCGCTTGCCCCTAAAGTAAATCCTTCAGGCAATGAAACTAAGCGATACTCGCAAGCCAAGCAAATCAATAAAATAGTCACTGAAAAGCTGACGAGGTAATGATACAAAGGCATAGATAAATATGCAGGCAAAGTGTTTCTTTCCAGAGCGGTCTTAACTGGCTTCAGCATAAAAAGAGAAGTTGAGTGAACAACACCAACCAATAACAAGATCCCTCCGCTCACAATCAAAGAATCAGTATAAATTTGCTGGAAATTTTGGATCAGAGGATGGGAGAATAACAACAGAAAATTGAAACTAAAAAAAGCGTATCCTCCTAGTAAAGCGAGCAGAAGACGCCCTTTTGGGGAAATCAATATAACTGTTTTTCGTGCACAACAAAATAAATGGGGTAAATAAAAACTAATAGCGAAGGCAATCGTCGATGCAAAGAATTTTTTAGGGATAGCTTCGAAAACAATCTGATAAGTAGGGTTATCATGCATGTTTTCAGCGGCCGGTAAATTTACCAACAGATAAATGCCTATTGAAAATAAGTATAAAGCAAGTAAGCATTGGTTAAGAATATGCCTCTGCTGCACGATGCTGCATTCTCGTAAAACAATTAAATAGATAATGGCAACTAAAGGGCAGAGGACACTACTTGCTGTAAAAATTAGTCCGTGCAGCTCAATAATTTTAAAGGAGACATTAATCAATAAGATAAGGCATGTCATCATACTCACTGTAAGCGACATGTAGCTTCGTTTCGATAATCCAATTGAGAAGGCAGCCATTTTAAGTTGTTCTCGTCTTGCAACCCAAAGATTAACCCCTTGGCAAAATTGAAAATGACCAGGAATATAGCATTTTTATTTTTAATTTGGCAAATTTTCATCACCATATTGGAGGATTGCTAGCTTATTTAATGATCTAGGGATTATAATTGTATAAAAATAATACGTAACCGAGCTCAAGGACTGGCTATGGCTCACTACAAAAGAAAATCCTCGGCCAAGGCAGGAATGTTGCCTGGGACTGCCGTTTATGTTGGCAAAAATCCTCCTGCAACAACCCACGTTTCAGTTCATATCTATGATGTCAAAAGTTATAAGAAACTGAAAACCTTTCAACCCGAGCTCATTCGTCAAGCATTAGCGAAAAAACAGCACGTCTGGGTCGACGTTTGCGGGCTTGCTGATGCACAGCAAATTACCCGCATCTGTGCCGAATTTTCCGTCCACCCCTTAATCATTGAAGACATCTTAAATACTGATCAACGATCTAAATTAGACGATCTTGAAGATTGCCTCTTTATTATTTTTAAACTACTTGATACCCCCACCCACAATCTCGTCTATAACGTCGAACAGCTTAGTATGGTCTTAAAAGAAACTCTTTTACTCAGCTTTCGCGAAACAGATAGATACGATTTCGCACCTATTGATAGGAGGCTAAAAGCCAAGGAACCCATCATCAGAGAACAAGACAGCGAGTACCTCTGTTACATGATTATGGATTGCATCATTGACGATTATTTTAATTTTGTCGAAGAGTGTGAGCAGATTCTTGAAAAAATGGAAAATTTGTTAATAAAAAACCCTTCGGCTATTAATCTGTCAGAATTGTACGCAATAAAAAGACGGACAATGACCTTACGAAAAATCATCGCCCCCCTACACGATATTATTCATATCCTTGTCATTGATCAAAAGCATTTACTTAATGGAAAATACCTTCTCTATTATCGCGACTTATTTGACCATACCGCCCGTCTACTTGAATCCATTGATTTGCAGCGGGAAACAATCAACGGCATTTTAGAAATGTATCTATCCACACTGAACACCCGTATGAATGAAACAATGAAAATTCTAACTGTCTTTGCCAGCCTTTTTATCCCCTTAACGTTCATTGCCGGGATTTATGGGATGAATTTTGTCTACATGCCAGAATTAAAATGGCACTATGCTTATCCGGCTGTGCTACTCATTATGTTAATCTTGGCTATTCTTATGTTTTGTTACTTTAAGCGTAAGCGATTGCTTTAATTAACAAAAAAACATAAAAGCAATTCGTTGGGCCTTGGCCCACCTGATTAAACACTAACAGAAGTATTGCGTTTGGGGAGTATGCGTGTCTTCCAATTTTACAAACCCATAGTCATCCTCTTTAGCCTCCTCTTGGTTTTCAACTCGATGAGTGGTAGTGCTAACAACACTGCTGGACCTTTTTACCTCCTCAAAAAAAGAAGGACGACTCATCATTTTCGCTTGTATTTTGTTCTCCTCTACGGGCCTCATCCCGAGCAATTTGCGCTCTACTTTTCTCTCAGTAGGTATTTTGGGTTGGGATGGTTTAGCGGTGGGCAACCCTTGTTGTTCCGTTTCGTCTGGTTTAAGCGCTTCACCCGTTTCCATCACTTGCGGATGGGGAATGATTTTAGGCACATCCACTTGCCCCCGCATGGGAGGGACAGTCGGGTCGACTTGTGCTCGCGGCTTAGGCCCACTATGAATGCCTTGTAACAGGCGGCGCTTATCTGCCAGAAAGTCCATTAATGCTTCGTTCCTCAATAAATGCAACACGATTTCAGTCAGAATTTTAGGCGTACCCATAACCATTTCAACTGCCTCAGCTGTGGTTTCCGGTGAAGTGGATGCAACACGTATAGCATACTTCCGGCTAACTTCTTCCATATCTATAATGGCATCAACCGTTTTGTCACGTAACTCCCGCCAGTGATAACTCACCAATGGATCATTTACGAATTGTTCTTGTCCCTGTAAAAGAGGGGGTAAAACGCAATATTTGACCATCTTTGTCGCCGGGTGACACCATGCATCCTCTGCCAGTTTCGCCATTTTAGCCCAAGGAATACTTGGAGCTTGGGGTAATGAATTCAACAGTGGCCTAACTATCGGCTTTACCCGGGGCAGAATGACGACTTTTGTCCCTGCCAAGATAACATCGACACTAAGCTTCACTGACTGCTCATAAAGACCTACAGGATCAATAATGAGGCGATCGGAGTGTTTAACCGGCTCAGGTAAATTATTATGGCCCGCAACAAGCACTTGCCCTACTAAGGACAATTGCTCGATTGTCGATTGATAATAGGTTCTTGGAATACCTGTTCCATATTCAATCAAGTAGGCAACTGAAGCAGATACCCCTGCATGGGTTAATCCTTGTGCTAAAACAAATTCGGGATGTTCTTTTAAATTTTCATCTAAATGGCGGCCGCAAAAAGGAGACCAGACCAAAGTAACAATATAACGGCCATTATGATAGATAGACAGCAACGTAGCGATATTCTCTCCCCCCGAGTACCGAACTATTTCGATGAGTAATTCGGTAGACCAATAAGTAATAAGATCTCGGAAAGAACCTTTCAGGAAACGCAATGTGGTGCAATCCTGGCAAATTTTCACATCGGGCAATTGATCGGCTACCGCGTTAGACGATTCTAGGGTGAGTATCGCTGTTTGCCCTATTGTTTGTAATTTCTGGCGTTTTGCAAAAACCCACACAGCAGAATTCAATACCACTAAACTGGATAGAACGAGTGTATTGGTGCTTATCCATGCCTCATCAGGCTCATCATCCAGATACTCTCTACCACGACGCTGTATTTCATCATTAACATAAATCAGGACAATAGGGGCTAAACTACGGGTCCCTACTTGCAGCATGTGTTTTCCCAACGTACGAACGCGAGGATGATGCATGAGGGAAGCCCCTGCTCTCCAGGCTGCTTGAGGCTGCCCCAGAACAAATTTTATGGTTTTAAAGGAATATTTACCTACTCCTTTGACTGCGTTGGCAAGCGTCGCATTTTGCCAAACTCTATCTCCCCAGTCCTTTATTGATTCCCATGTATCCCTCCACCCCATTGCGCACTCCCTGCAAATATTGTAAAAATTTATTCTAAGGTTATTACTAAAAAATTACCAGATTAGGCTGTTAATGGTGAATTGGTAAAAAGAAAAACCAGTATCCCTAGAGGAACCGATCGAGTATGATGATTAGTCAACGTTACTAACGCTTCAAATAAAAATGACAAAAAATTACTTTGAAAATCCTTTTAAAGGGATTCCTTTAGATAAACAGGTTACCAACCCCAATATCATTGTTGGCCGGTACAGCTATTATTCAGGCTATTATCATGGACACAGTTTTGATGATTGCGCCCGCTATTTGCTCAATGATCAAAGTAATGTTGACAAATTAATCATCGGCAGTTTTTGCTCTATTGGAACTGGAGTTTGTTTCATGATGGCGGGAAACCAAGGGCACCGGATGGATTGGATTAGTACTTTCCCTTTTTTTTACACGGGTGACCCTGAGTTTTCCTCTGCTCTTGATGGTTATCAACCATCAGGAGACACAGTGATCGGGCATGATGTATGGATTGGTTCTGAAGCCATGATAATGTCCGGTGTAAAAATTGGTTCTGGCGCAATTATCGGCAGCCGTGCTGTCATTACTAAAGATGTAGAACCTTATGCAATCATGGGGGGTGTACCTGCTAAAATGATTCGTAAACGTTTTGAGGCACCAGCAATTGATCAACTGTTGGAAATGGCTTGGTGGGATTGGCCAATCGAACGTTTGTCTGCTGCCATGCCAATTTTGTGTTCTAACGATATTCAAGCACTCTACGATTATTGGTTATCTTGGAAATAAAGGGCACAGGGTAATTGCCCTGTAAATAAGGCGCTCTTTCTCGGTATGAACTTGCTAATTGCCCAACAGGCTTTTTCATGACAGAATGCGCCCTATTTGCAATTTAGATTACCGATATGATAAAAAAAATAGCGTATGCCGCTTTAATCTCCCTTTACTCGACTAGTTGGGCAGCAACCTATATGAATTTGCACCATGCTCCCTTTAGCAAACTCAAGCAGTTCTCATTTTTACACCAGACTCGAATGCCTACTTCTTCCGCCGCGAATGCTAACGAGCTAAAACCAGTGAGCCAGACACAGCAAGATAAGCTTGTGATTACCCGCTACCAGCAACTTTATAAAGGAATTCCAATTATCGGGGCTCAGGTTACCGTGAGCCAAAATCCAAATCACCGCGGACTAGCTGACAACCAAGTTAATGGCCATTTATTTGATGACATCCAGCTCAATACAAATCCGGCGTTTAGCCCGCAGCGAGCCATTCAATTAGCGAAAAACCATTATTTCAATCAAGCAACGCTATCCGATTCACCCGAGGAAAAAAGTGAATTGCAAATTAGGGCAACCAAAGAAAATCAAAATCAATTGCAGTTGACTTACTTTGTTTCCTTTAAAAGTATGGCAAAGGATAAACCCGAATGGCCTTCCTTTATCATTGATGCACAAACGGGCGCAATCATTAATCAATGGAATAACCTTCAGTATTACACCGATAGCGGCCCTGGGGGTAATGAAAAAGTGCATGAGTACTGGTACGGACAAGATGACTTACCAGGGCTAGAAGTCTCTCAGGAAGATCAAACCTGTGTGCTCGATGATGACAAGGTTACTTTAGTGAATCTCAAATTTGAATGGGATTGGCCAGGGTTTATCCGCACCCCTTACAGGTATCCTTGCAATAACAATGTAGAAGATTTTGTCAACGGCGCTTACTCCGTTGGAAATGACGCCTATTATTTTGGCCATATCATTGTCGATTTATATAAAAACTGGTACGGACTCAATGCGTTACAAGATGATAAGGGCAATCCCCAAAAACTCATTATGCGTGTGCATTTTGGTTCATCCTTTGACAATGCATTCTGGGATGGTGAAACCATGTCTTTTGGTGATGGCTCATTCTTTTATCCCCTGGTATCCTTGGATGTTGCTGGCCATGAAGTAGCACATGGATTTACTCAACAACACGCTAACCTTGAATATCACGATGAATCGGGCGCACTGAATGAGTCATTTTCCGACATGGCAGGTCAAGCTGCCCGTGCTTATCTCTTGGAAACAGTGCCTAAATTATATAACAAAGTTCATTTAACTCCGAATGAGGTCACTTGGACTATTGGAGAAACCTTAATACCTCCCTCGTTACCCATCACGGCCGTCAGATTTTTAGATTTGCCTTCCTTGGATGGTGATTCTGCAGATTGTGTGGATAAAAAGATGGCCAGAACCCAGAAAAGCATTTGCGCGATTAGTTATCCTGAGCTTTTAGCCTATGCCGAATCAAAATTTTCAGATAGCGAACTAGACAAACAAAGTTTTTTGGTACACACCGCCAGTGGTGTATTTAACAGAGCTTTTTACTTAATGGCAAAACAATTGGGTATTAAAAAGGCTTTCCACGCGATGGTTGTTGCTAATACTAAATATTGGACACCTACCACAGATTTTAGTGAAGGTGCTTGCGGTGTCACCTATGCAGCGAAAGATTTAAATTTAAATCCTGATGTCATCGAAACTGCTTTTAGAAAAGTTGGCATCGATACAACCCACTGTATTTAATAACGGGATAAATTTTCATGAAAAAACATTTAATTTTACTTCACGTAGGGCTAGTTCTGGCTTCATCGGGTTTTGCTTCAGTCCCTTTATTCCCTAAATTGATTGAAGGTAAGCACCAGTCCAAAGCGAATAGCCAACAAAAAAAATCGCATGAAGGGTATGCCGATTTTTCGGGGCGCTGGTCTGGCGTTTGTGATAATGATCCTGAAGAGAAAACTTCGTTCACTATTGAGCAAAGTCCCGATTTTTCATCCATTACAATTGATAATGCACAAATGCCAATTGATGCGATTTCGACCTATGGCGCCAATGGAAATTTTGAAGCGGAAAAGAATATTGTCCATCTTCATTGGAGCAATGACGGCCAACAACTATTGGGTTCTCAACTTGCCTACTATAAAGCGGGCAATTTGTCTCAAGGCGGTGTCGAAATCGGAGTGGGCAAATTCAGCTGGTCAATCGAGAATGAACGCCTGCATTACAACCTAGAACTTGCTTCATATCACGATGGCGCTTTAGTCAGTAACACCTCTATCCATTGTGTTTACGATAAAGAATAGTAACCCTGGGTATATACGGCGTTATTGCATAAAGCCTCACTTTCCCCCACACGAAAGGCAATCCGAGCCGCGACCGTGAGGAAGCGGCAGATAAGAAACGCTTTTATACCCGCTTGTATACCCGCTTGCCCACGCTCGCGGTGCGGATTATCGAATTAAATGACTGGTATCGAAGCTCCATACACCTAGACTTATCCCGGTGTTTTATCGGGATATTCACACAAATCACGAATTAAACACTCAGGGCAGCGGGGTTTACGTGCGATGCACACATAACGGCCGTGCAAAATTAACCAGTGATGGGCATCCTGTATAAATTCGTTATCGATGTTTTTAAGCAGTGCCTTTTCCACAGCTAAAGGTGTCTTCCCTTTAGCAATACCCGTACGATTAGCAACTCTGAAAATGTGGGTATCGACTGCAATGGTAGGCTCGCCAAAAGCAGTATTGAGTACCACATTGGCCGTTTTACGTCCAACACCCGGCAAAGCTTCCAGAGCTTCACGATTATCGGGAACTTGCCCACCATACTTTGTAACCAAAATTTGGCAAGTTTTGATCACATTTTGCGCTTTGCCGTTGAAAAGGCCTATCGTTTTAATGTATTCCTTAAGCTGCCCTTCGCCTAAATCGAGTACGGCTTGCGGTGTATTAGCCACGGGAAACAGTTTAGCGGTCGCTTTATTGACGCTGATATCGGTAGCCTGGGCAGATAGCATCACCGCAATCAATAATTCAAACGGTGTGCTGTATTTCAATTCCGTTGTGGGTTTGGGATTATGTTCCCTGAAACGCTCAAAAATGGCACGACACTTTTGGTTATTCATTTGGATTGGTCTTTTTTTGCCTGAACCCGTGCGAGCGCTTGCAAAATGTAATCCTGCTTGGCTTTGGCATCCAAAAGCTCATCAGCAGTTTTTGCCGCCAACCGCCGCTTCTCTCGATAGGCGTGTTGCTTGTCTTGCTCTTCACGCAATAATCGGGATTGCCTAGCATTGAAGCGTTGCCTGGCTAGGTCTTTATCATAACGAAATTCAGGAATAGGGATTAATTCGATACAATCGACAGGACAAGGTTCGACACAGAGCCCACAACCGGTGCACTCGGTGGTAATCACCGCATGCATTAGCTTTCCGCTGCCCACAATAGCATCGACTGGGCATGCTTGGATGCATTTCGTGCAGCCTACACACTCTGCTTCACGGATACGTGCCAGCCTAGGTGCGCGTGTATTCGCTTGCGCTGCGGGTAGATAAGGCTCAGCATCAATCCCTAACAACTCAGCAAGCGCTTTCACCGTTGCCACGCCTCCTGGAGGACAACGATCAATAGGCGCCTTACCTTGTGCAATAGCCTCGGCATAAGGTAAACATCCCGAATAGCCGCACTCGGTGCATTGAGTCTGCGGGAGCAGCGCATCGATTGCTTTAACGGATACCATTACTTCACCTTCATCCCCGGTTGTGCGCCGCTATCGGGTTGCAAAAGGAAAATGCCCTTGCCGTCGCCCGCAGCTAAGACCATGCCTTCTGACACCCCAAAACGCATGGTTCTTGGTGCTAAATTAGCCACCATCACGGTTAAACGGCCAATCAGTTGAGCCGGTTCGTAAGCAGATTTAATGCCCGCAAAAACTTGTTTTTGCGTTTCCCCTAAATCAAGCTGTAAGCGTAATAATTTATCGGCACCTTCGACAGCTTCTACAGCAACGATGCGTGCGACACGTAAATCAACTTTGCTAAACTCCTCAATGCTGATGGTGTTTTCAGCAGCAGCTGGTTTTTTATCCTCAGTGGTATTCATCGATGATTCCTTAGTTTGCAAAAGCATTGCGTCAATTTTTTCTCTTTCAATTCGTGTCATTAAAGGGGTGAACGGATTAATGCAATGGTTAAGCAGAGGCTTATCGATACTCTGCCAAGTTAACGGGGCACAATTTAAAAATTGCTCTGCGGAAGCAGCCATGTTAGGGACGACCGGCTTTAAATAGGTTATTAATACACGGAATAAATTTAAACCCATGGTGCAAATCGCCTGCACTTCTGCCAATTGCGCGTCGTCCTTTGCCAAAACCCACGGCTTATTGGCGTCGATGTATTGATTGACCCGATCCGCACAGTCCATGATTAGACGGATGGCGCGGGCATAATCCCGCTGGACAAAAGCGTCGATAATTTCACTGCGTTCAGCGACTAATTCTTGATATAACTGAGGTTCTGCCAAGGCATCACTCAACTGGTTGCCAAAACGCTTATTAATAAATCCAGCACAACGACTGGCAATATTCACTACTTTACCCACCAAATCAGCGTTCACGCGATTAATAAAGTCATCGAAATTTAAATCCAGATCATCCACTCGACCATTTAATTTCGCCGCAAAATAGTAACGCAGGTATTCTGGATCTAAATGCTTCAGATAAGTGCGCGCCTCGATAAACGTACCGCGTGATTTTGACATTTTCTGCCCATCAATGGTGAGAAACCCGTGGGTGAACACAGCGGTGGGCAACCGATGGCCGCTACCCGCTAAAATAGCCGGCCAAAATAACGCGTGGAAATAAACGATGTCCTTGCCAACAAAATGATAAAGCTCAGTTGTTGAATCTTTATCCCAAAATTCATCGAATGATATTCCTTGTTCATCACAATATTTTTTAAAGCTCGCCATATAACCAATGGGTGCATCGAGCCAAACATAGAAGTATTTATCTTCGGTACCTGGTATTTTAAAACCAAAATAGGGCGCATCGCGCGAAATGTCCCATTGCTTCAATCCGGAAGCGAACCATTCATCCAACTTGTTCGCCACTTCGGTTTGCAGGTGGCCTTTACGCGTCCATTCTTTTAATAATGACTCATAACGCGGTAAATCAAAAAAATAATGCTCTGAATCCTTTTCAATCGGTTTCGCCCCAGAAATTGCGGATACCGCATCAATTAGATCTGTCGGTGAATAAGTTGCCCCGCACGATTCACAATTATCGCCATACTGATCAAGCGCACCACATTTTGGACAAGTGCCTTTGACATAGCGATCAGGCAAAAACATTTCTTTAACCGGATCATAAGCTTGGCGAATCGTTTTTTTAATGATCGCCCCAGCGCATTGCAGGCGTTCATAAATAGAGGTAGCCAAGCTTTGATTTTCCGGCGAATGCGTGGTGTGGTAGGAATCATAATGAATGGCGAACGCGTTAAAATCGTGTTCATGACTTTCCTGCATCTGTTTGGTCAATGCCTCCGGGCTCAAGCCTAATTGCTCTGCTTTCAGCATAATGGGTGTGCCGTGCGCATCATCCCCACAAACACTGATGCACTGATGCCCTAATAGTTTATGGGTACGCACCCAAATGTCCGTTTGCACATGTTCCACCAAATGCCCCAAATGCAAATGGCCATTGGCATACGGGAGTGCGCTGGTTACCAGCATTTTACGTACTTTTGTCATACCGTTTTGCTCATCGCAATAAAAGGGGGGATTATAACGCATAGAAAGCAGGAATGCTTCTTTTGACAACTAGAAAAATAAAGCCCTGGTTTTCAAATGGGCATAAAAAACGCGGCAGAAGCCGCGTTTTAGAAGGAGGAAGAATTAATGATGTGATGGTGTTGTTGCACTAGGATCTAAGTCGAGTAGGCTTGCATCTTCAGGTCTACGCTCAGTAGACTGTGGCGTTGTAAATGTGCCCATTCCTGAGGTAGCAAAACTTACATGCTGATCACGTCGCTCTTCCCCTCTGCGCTCTTCACGTGGGAAAGGCATCATTGTAGGCACACCGAAAGTTGGCACAGGTTGCAAAGTTCGGATTATGATTCCTGCAGCATTCTCAACACGTTGACCAAGTCTCGCTTCTTCTTCTCTTATGTGTTGGTGAACACCATTAAGTTGCTTCCCAACTTGCTTTTTAACTTGCGCTTTAACGACATCTTTAATTTCATTGTCAATCATGTCTTTAAGCTCAGCTTTAGTAGCAGGCTCGGCAGATGGGGTAGAGCTACGGAAGAAGTTAGCCGTGTGCTTTAAGAAGTTCCAAGTACCTTTTAAGAAGTTACCTACTCCGTAAAGGGTAGCCCCTGCAACCATACCTCCAACAACACCAAAAGCACCGAGTACAGCAGCAGCGCCAGGAAGGCTTAAAGAAGCAAGCCATGCTAGAGGAGCAACAGTACCGATAGTAGGCAGAGCTACAGTGAATGCAGCAGCAGCAGCGACGACACCAGGCCAGAAGAAAATGATAGCCGCTGTGAGGGCAGCACCGCCAAGTATAGAAAGGGCAACTACGCCGATAGCGTATTTGTGGTCTTTAATAAAGTTGCCGATTGCTTTGAAACCATCACCAATTTTTCCAGCAACATTAGTGATTCCGCCCCAAACGTTAGCACCGAACTGAGCGATAGCTCCCCTTGCGCTCACTTTTGGAGTTCTACCTCTTTTTGTTGAAGTGGAAGATGGATCGAATGAAACTCCACTGTCTTCACGAGCTGATCGACGTGAATCTGATGACTCACTACTCAAAAGATCAAATTCTTCTGTTGTAGATCTATCATATTTTTTCATGTTTACTCCTAAGGTTAAAAATCGAGGCGGATCATAGCAAGCCTTTTACAAAAAGTGAATCAAAAATGTTCAATATGTTGTAACATAATTGTAAAGTGCATGTTTTTAAACAATAAATTTTATGCACAAATAGTAAAAAAAATATTCACATTAGACATAAAATGTTGGATCTGGCAGCTGTGCAGCCTCAAAACCCTGTTTGCGAAAGCGACAACTGTCACATCGACCACAGGCTTTACCGCTTTCCGTGGCTTGGTAACAAGACACCGTTAAGGCGTAATCCACCCCTAACTTGCTGCCAACCAGAATGGTTTCTGCCTTCGATAAGTGTTGAAGGGGCGCATGAAGACTGAACGAATCCCCTTCCACCCCGGCCTTGGTTGCTAAATTAGCCAGTGTTTGAAATGCTGCAATATATTCAGGACGGCAATCCGGATAATGGGAATAATCGACCGAACTCACGCCAATAAAAATGTCCCTAGCGCCTATTACTTCCGCGAACCCTAACGCATAGGATAAAAAAACAGTGTTGCGTGCAGGCACATAAGTCACTGGGATTTCTGGGCTCCCTGAGTAATCTGGGACCTGGATGGATTTATCAGTCAAGGCTGAACCACCCAATTGACCGATATCCAGATCAATAATACGATGCTCAGCAACCGAAAAATGCTTAGCCACTCGATACGCTGCAGCCAATTCGGCGGAATGCCGTTGTCCGTAAGCAAAACTGAGTGCATAACAAGCAAACCCCTTTTCTTGGGCTATTGCTAAACAAGTTGTGGAATCTAACCCACCTGATAATAATACTACGGCTTTTTTCATCTCAATTTACAATCTATATCGATTAACCCTGTAACCCCTGGAATCTAAAGATTAAAGGGCCCAAGCCTTTTTGGGCTCAAAAGCGTAGAAGTCCCGGGGGGCGTAAATGCGGCATTGTACCTTTTTTGCCTTGAACCACAAACTCGCGCAGAGGGAATAAAATTTTGTTAATTTTCAATTTTAACGTTCTTCTTTGATTTTTAACTATAATTTTACGTAAATAAGTTAACAATTTCGTAAATTCTTAGGCCACCAACTTGTCCTGGCAAGCACTGATATGGTATAAAAGAGAATATATTGAACTATGTGTTCATATTTTCTTCAGATTTAGCAGCAAGCATCTTGGGGTCTATCATGATCGGTGGTATCAACATAGCAATCAAAACCTCCTATGAAGCACATAGTCAAGCAGAACAAGACGCTATTCATTTGCTTTACGCGGAAGCCAAAGACGCTAAAACCTCATTACTGCTGTTGGATACAGAAAAACTTGCAAAACAGCGCGCTGCATTGCCTACTCTGCATGCTTATTATAAAGCTGAACTCGAGAGGACTAATCCCGCGATTTTTGATTTTTTACACCCTGAGCAAAAAATAAGACTGAGAAATAAACTTATCTTTAGTTATTACCTACTCTATGCTCAATATCAGCTCGATTCCGCTGAGGGAAGGCGGTATACCTTAAAAGATCATCGAACCGCGTTAACTCTTTGCGCGCAACGTATTAAAGAGTTAGATACCGCTGGCGTGTCAGGCCAGAGAAGTTCCTTTGAAGACGATCTGGAAGCAAACATTAGCCTAGCGACCAAATGCTTGCAGTTTATTGGGTTGACACAAATTGCTCGCTGGTTTGTTGAAAAATTCCAGCAATTTATGGATAACCATTCTGGCACCCTTGTGGAATGGATGAGCGAAATAAATGGCAGACGCTTATATTGGGTTTGGGGCGGCGGAATGCTCGCTACCCTTTTTGAGATGCTGCCTGACAATTTCTTCAACAAATTAGAAGCGCAAGCAAATTTGACAGCACCATCTCCCGTTACCGGTTATATGAGCTTTGTGCTTTATTACACTCGTTTTGGAATCAACGTTCTACTATTGCTTAAACATACCTTTTTCCCTACAAAAGAAGAATGCCATATTCCACGTTGGGACCGATTCATAACCCAATTGAAACAAAGAAAATTCGCCTTGCTCAATGACTCCATTTGGGGTATCGCCAACATGATTTGTTATTTCTGGCTTACCGGCAGCGGGATGCTAGGTTATGCCGGCAACATTGTAACAGTCGCTTTATTATTAATGGATTTAGCGTTAACGACATGGCGTTTTTGTGAGGAAACCACAAAACATAATGCGGATATGGAAGCACTTAGGAAAGATCGGAAGAAATTAAAATCGGAGATTTCATCGCTTAATTCAGCAATTGTAAGCGAGCTTAATCCGTTTATAAAGGAAGAGCTCGAAGCAAAACTGAAGCAATTGGAAGACGAGCTACGAAATCTCGACAAGATGGAAGTCAAAGCAAATCTCGACTGGAAATATAAAAAATATGGCTTAGTCAATGATTGGGTTTATGCTTTATCCCTTGTGATCGCTTTCAGCATCATGTGCTGTCTCTTCTTCCCGCCTACTGCAGTTGTACCGGCCACTGCACTGATTGTTGGCATGGTGGGGGCTGCCCTTTGCTTTGTTCTCACGGCTGCAACCGCGGCTGTCGCAGGCGCACTTGAAGTGGCTAAATCAAAAGAAATAAGCAGGCTGGAACGAAATAACTGCACAACGCTTTTAGACGCTTTTGAAAAAGAGAATGACCCTAACCGCAAAAAGCAACTCTATTTGGAAATGAAATTGGCACTGGCTGAATCTGATTATCACCAAAGGGTAGCTCGGTTTCAAATGGTGAAACTTATTCGAGCTACTTTAATTGATGCATTAATTCCGCCACTCGTGTTTGTGTCGCTCATGTTCATGCCCATAGGAGTAGGATTAGCTGTCCTGGCCGCAGGATTTGCTTTAGCTATCATTTCAAACGCAATAATTAATCGTTTTGAACCTGAGCATGAAAAAATGCCTGATTTTAACGATGAGGAATATCGAGATTTTGTCGAGAATCCTGACCTTAAGGAGCTTGCAAACACCACGAGGGAAACGAAGGATGGACTTAAATTATACGGCTTGATGAAACCAACCCCAGATTATGTCCAATTGGCAAAGGAATCACCTAATACCGATCTGGAAACGCCCAACACATTTTTGCTTAGCTAGCCTGCACCTAGGATGAAGATCTTTAGTGTCGCGTATGTTGCTAAAAAAGTGTATAATTGCTCGTTTTATTGCCTAATACATTTTCTTCATGAATCTTGAAAAACACTACGACGTCATCGTTGTCGGTGGCGGACATGCAGGTACAGAAGCAGCCCTTGCTGCTGCTCGATTAGGAGTCCAAACCCTACTGCTTACCCATAACATGGATATGCTCGGCCAAATGTCATGCAATCCAGCTATCGGGGGCATAGGGAAAGGCCATCTCGTAAAAGAAATTGACGCATTGGATGGCGCTATGGCCTTAGCAGCAGATCAAGCAGGCATTCAATTTCGTATTCTAAATGCATCCAAAGGGCCTGCTGTACGCGCCACCCGTGCACAAGCCGATCGTGTGCTTTACCGTCAAGCCATTCGTCAAATTTTGCAAAAACAACCTAATCTCACTCTATTTCAACAAGCTGTTGATGATTTGCTTGTTGAAGGGGAACGTGTGGTTGGGGTAGTGACGCAAATGGGTTTAACACTGCGCGCACGCGCTGTAGTTTTGACCGTAGGGACTTTCCTAGGTGGAAAAATACACGTAGGGATGAGTCAATATGCTGGCGGCCGTGCGGGTGATCCCCCGGCTATTGCTCTTGCAAAACGCCTACGTGAACTCGAACTTCCTGTAGGCCGATTGAAAACAGGCACGCCGCCACGGATCGATGGCCGTACACTCGATTATAGCCAAATGACGGTGCAACCTGGAGACACGCCTGTTCCTGTGTTTTCGTATTTGGGTAAAGTGGAAGACCATCCGCAACAACTGCCCTGCCATATTACCCATACGACAGAAAAAACCCATGAAATTATTCAAGCCAATTTGCATCAATCCCCTATGTATGCGGGGGTTATTGAAGGGGTAGGACCACGATATTGTCCTTCTATTGAAGACAAGATCGTTAGATTTGCTGACAAATTATCCCATCAGATTTTTGTTGAGCCCGAAGGCTTAACCACTGATGAAATTTATCCTAACGGCATTTCAACCAGTTTACCCTTCGATGTTCAAGTACAATTTGTCCGCACAATCCGCGGCTTTGAGAACGCCCATATCACACGGCCTGGCTACGCCATTGAATACGATTATTTCGATCCACGCGGCCTAACGCCTTTTTTACAAACTAAACCGTTAACTAATCTCTTTTTTGCTGGCCAGATCAACGGTACTACAGGTTACGAAGAAGCCGCCGCTCAAGGGTTGATTGCCGGAATGAATGCCGCCTTGCAAGTACGGGAGCAACCGCTTTGGAGCCCACGCCGTGATGAAGCCTACATGGGGGTCTTGATCGATGACCTTATCACTTGTGGAACCCAAGAACCGTATCGCATGTTCACTTCACGTGCCGAGTATCGTCTGTTATTGCGGGAAGATAATGCTGATCTACGCTTGACTGAAAAGGGAAGAGCATTAGGCTTGGTGGGTGACCAACGCTGGCAAGTTTTCTGTGAAAAGCGGGAAGCGATCGAACGCGCCCAAGCGAACTTAAAAAGCACTATTGTACGGGTTGCCCATAATGAAGCGTTAGGCTCTTTACTTGAAAATCCTTTGCAACATGATTGCCGCGCCTCAGATTTATTAAAACGTCCTGAGATTGGGTACCTCAGTCTACAGGCAATTACCGACCTCGGATTGCCAGAGTTGGCTAATGAGGTTGCTGAGCAAGTGGAAATTCAATGTAAGTACGCCGGATACATAGAACGTCAATTGCTTGAAATTGAACGCTTGCGTAAACATGAAAATACGCGTTTACCTGCAACTTTAGACTATAATACTGTTGCTGGCTTATCGACTGAAGTTATTCAAAAGTTAAATCGCATCAAACCAGCTACATTAGCTCAAGCGGGGCGTATTTCAGGCGTCACTCCGGCAGCCTTATCCTTGCTTTTAGTTCATTTGAAAAAACATCGGGAACCTGCATGACCTTGCCTGAGACTAGCCTTCAAACTTTAGTAAGCGGTATAGACGAATTGGGCCTATCTGTAGCTGCAAACCCGCTTATGCAGTACTTGCTTTTATTGCGGAAATGGAATCAAACCTACAACTTAACTGCGGTGAGAGATTTAGAGACTATGGTTAGCCGCCACGTATTAGATAGTCTAGCGATAATACCCTGGATTAGAAGTAATCGGGTACTCGATGTCGGCACTGGCGCAGGCTTACCTGGTATACCGCTCGCACTCGCCATTCCTGATCTACAAATCACCCTTTTAGACAGTAGCGGTAAAAAAATTCGTTTCCTGCAGGAAGTGAAGCGCCATTTGCAATTGAACAATATCGAAGTCGTACAAAGTCGGGTGGAAAACTACCACCCTTCCTTTGATTTTGGTACAGTAACCAGTCGAGCCTTTAGTGATTTAGCACAAATGATCGAGTGGACGCAGCATCTTGTTGGCATCAACGGTATCTGGCTTGCCATGAAAGGCCGCTACCCAGAAACTGAATTAGCTGGCATCCATCTGCCCTATCAGGTTCATTCTTATAAAGTACCTGGTATGGATGTAGAACGTTGCTGCGTGATTATCGAAAAAGCAACCAAGGAATAACCATGGCGAAAGTCATCGCAATTGCCAATCAAAAAGGAGGCGTGGGTAAAACCACAACCGCGATTAATTTAGCAGCGTCAATTGCTGCTAATCGCCAATCTGTTTTACTCGTCGACCTTGATCCCCAAGGTAATGCAACAATGGGCTCAGGTATCGATAAAAATAATTTAGTCCACACGGCAAATGATGTTTTGCTCAGAGATTGCTTAGCTAAGCAAGCTTCTCTGGCAACAACCTGCGGATTTGATTTAATACCCGCTAATGGTGATTTAACTGTTGCCGAAGTAAGCCTGATGGAAAGGGACCATCGTGAAACATTTCTTTTTAAAGCCCTGCAACCCATTCAAGCGGCTTATGACTTTATTTTGATTGATTGCCCTCCCGCTTTAAACACACTCACCATTAATGCCCTGGTTGCGGCTGATTCAGTATTAATCCCTATGCAATGTGAATATTATGCGCTTGAAGGATTAGCTGCTTTAATGTCAACTATTGAACAAATAAAGGCCTCTGTGAACCCTCGTCTACAAATTGAAGGCGTATTGCGAACAATGTACGATGCTCGCAACCGTCTTTGTGCCGAAGTTTCCAAGCAGCTTCTCGAGCATTTCCATTCAAAAGTCTACAGAACTGTAGTACCCCGTAATGTGCGATTGGCCGAGGCACCAAGTCATGGTATGCCAGCTTTACAATATGACAAATCATCTCCGGGCGCTGCCGCATACATGGTTTTGGCCGCTGAGGTCATGAGCAAACAGACAGTAACCGCTTAATTGAGGTAGATATGACAGTAAAACGCAGCGGTTTAGGACGAAATTTATCCGCACTATTAAGTAACTCAACCACTCCTTTACTGAGCGAAAAACAACCTCAGGATTATTTTAAATTATCCATTGATTGTTTGCAGCCCGGAAAATACCAACCACGGGCTGAAATCGAAGAAGCCCCTCTTTCAGAGTTAGCTGCATCCATTAAGCAGCAAGGTCTGCTGCAACCTTTAGTTGTTCGTGAAATTGCAAAGGGACAATACGAAATTATTGCTGGAGAGCGCCGTTGGCGCGCCTGCCAGTTGGCAGGATTAACCGAAGTCCCTGTTGTGCTGCGCCAAGTCGATGATGAAACCGCTATGGCTATGGCCTTAATCGAAAATTTACAACGAGAAGATCTCAATGCTATGGATCAGGCAAGAGCAATGCATCGGCTGACCACTGAATTTAGCCTTACCCATCAGCAAGTTGCAGATTTATTGAGTAAATCACGGGCAGCGGTAAGCAACTATTTACGCTTGCTTAGCTTAAATCATGAAGTGAAACAGCTTTTGGAGCATGGCGATTTAGACATGGGCCATGCTCGAGCTTTGCTTATTCTTGAGGAGGAACAACAAGCCCAGGTCGCCCGTCTGATCGTTGCTAAAAATTTATCTGTACGGGAAACAGAGAAATTAGTTGCACGGGTTAAGAGAGGCAGAAAGGAACAGGTTAGCGTGCCTGAGGTTTGTCCAATCGTAAAAGCAAAAATAGACACATTGGCTGAACAGTTAAATACGAAGATTAGAATTAAACCGGAAAAATCAGGTAAAGGCACTCTAATTATTCATTATGAGACAATGCAGAGCTTGCAAAGCGTCATCGATCTCATTTCATCCCAAACTTAGCTTAACACCGCCAAAAAACCCAATTAATGGACTAATAATCTGAACTTCTTATCCCGGCAAGCGATTGCAAAAACGCTGGCTTCTTTTCCTACAGTTCAGACCTAAATTATCTCAGCCTTAAGTTTCCTGATCCTCTGCCGATAAGATAAGTATGAGCGGAGGAGCAATGCAAATCCAACCTATGCAACCGGTAGCGATAAAGCTAAAATGCGGCCAGATCCAAACATCCGGCTTTTTAGTGCAATTAACAGATTCCGAAATGCAATTGACATGTACCGATTATATGGAAAAAGACAGCTCGGTCGCCTTTACATCAAAATTTTTTAGTGGGGAAGCGAAGATCATTGAGCTCAACTTCGCTCATTCTCACTTCTTATATACCTTGAGCATCAATTTTATTCGTTATCAACCAGGTTTAGTTGTGAACAAAACATTATGAGTTCCTCGTAACTCCCTGGCACTTCAATCTTGAGCACTAGGTATGGCATTCTGAACACCCCACAGATATGTCATCCCGAACGGCAGATTTGTCATCCTGAGCGCATTTTTGCGCGAAGGATCTCCTGGCAGTGGTACTGCCTCCAACGTTCGATGGGTACAGATCTTTCCATTAACAATTAAATGCATTAATGAGAGATTCCTCTTCTTTCACAACACAGAACTGCCAGATAATTTTGTTTCACTCTATCATCTGTAAATCAGCCCAACATCGTTGCCCGTGAATATATCCTTTGAGTTTTACCGCCGACGCGAAAGTCTATGCAGTCCAGGGTTTTAACTGATGCTGTTTTCACCAATACCATTATCGATACTTCGGTTGTAACATGCTAGTGATGTTAGTGTTTGATCATGGCCATATATTTGTTCAAGTGGTTATTCGATTATTTAAATTGTGCCACTGCCAGGAGATCCTTCGCGCAAAAATGCGCTCAGGATGACAAACCTAGGAAGCGCTCAGGATGACATACTTGGGAAGCGCTCAGGATGACATACTTGGGAATGCGCTCAGGATGACATACTTGGGAAGCGCTCAGAATGACAAACCTGGGAATGCGCTCAGAATGACAAACCTGGGAATGCGCTCAGGATGACAAACCTGGGAATGCGCTCAGGATGACAAACCTGGGAATGCGCTCAGGATGACAAACCTGGGAATGCGCTCTCAGGATGACAAGCCTGGGAATGCGCTCTCAGGATGACAAGCCTGGGGAGCGCTCAGAATGACATACCTGGCCTGGGGATGGGCTCGGATGGTGTGGGGTTGCTATAACCAGTAAACAAAGACGAACAAAAACAACCAAACAACGTCGACGAAGTGCCAATACCATGCCACACCCTCAAAGGCAAAATGCCGTTCAGGCGTGAAGTGTCCTTTAATGCAACGAATAAGGATTACAATAAGCATGATTGTCCCTATCGTCACATGTAAGCCATGGAATCCTGTTAACATGAAGAAAGTAGTACCGTAAATACCGGCATCAAGAGTAAGCCCCATCTTTGTGTAAGCTTCATGGTATTCATAAGATTGCAAGGTCAAGAACAGCATACCGAGGGCAATTGTACAAATCATACCCACGATTAACTGTCGGCGATTATTTAATTTTAAAGCCCAATGAGCCCAAGTGATTGTTACACCTGAAGTTAATAAGATGAGCGTGTTTATTGCGGCTAATCCCCAGGCTTCCATGGCTTCCTGGGCACCAAAGAATATTTGATTATTTGGATTTTTGAGCAATGGCCAGGATGCGGTAAAGTTTGGCCAAAGTGTAATATGGGTAATCGGATTAAGCTGGCCACCTAATTCAGGGACAGAGGATAGGCGGGCATAAAACAGCGCACCGAAAAAAGCGCCAAAAAAGCAAACTTCTGAAAAAATAAACCAGCACATCCCCCAACGAAATGAGCGGTCGACCTGTAAATCAAATACTCCTTTCTGATTCTCGTAGATAACTTGGCCAAACCAACCAAACATCATGAAAATCAAAATACCTAGGCCAAGGGCGAAAATATACGGACCATACCAATCAGAGTGCAGCCAGGAGCCCGCGCCAACCAACGTTGTGGTTAAACCTATTGAGCCGACTAGTGGCCAATGACTGGGTTTAGGGATGTAATAAGTACCATGCGCTCCCATTATATGTTTTTCTCCTGTTATTGAGTTGCTACTTCTCATGTAGTCGATCAGTCCAATTGGAAAAGGCCATAATTGGCTCATCAGGCAAGAGGACCTTATCTCTCACTTACTCATTTACCTACAGCAACACTTTGGTTTGAAATTACTTTACCAGTAACGTCAAACAGTGTGTACGACAATGTTATCGTCTTTACATTTGCCGGTAAGTCTGTATCTAAATGAAACAATAAAGGCATGTTCATTGCCTCATGTCCATTAAGTGTTTGTTGGGTAAAACAAAAGCATTCTGTCTTTTTCAAATATTTAGCTGCAATACCTGGTGTCACGCTTGGAATAGCCTGCACAGTCATGGGGTGATCTGTTTTATTCTCAGCATAAAAAGCCAGCTTGGCAATCTCTCCTGGATGCACTTTAATCTTTTGAACTTTTGGATAAAATGCCCACGGTACACCACCATTATTTGTTGCTACAAACTCTACTGTTATCTCCCGATTCCAGCTAATTTTTGCCGATTTCGCATCATAAGCTATCGGCTTATCATTTACTTTACCATTGATGCCAAGAGTCTTACACAATGTATTGTATATCGGCACCAAAGCAAAACCGAAACCAAACATAGCGAGCACAGCCGCGGCTAAAACAATAACTAATTTTGTGTGACTCTTTGCAGCCATTGCACCTCGCATAACTTGAAGCTCGGCTATCATGCCGAGCTCACAGGTTCATTTTTTACATCAACTATAACTCAGTAATGGAACAGATGCTCCGATTCAACGTGAGGTGGGGTGACAAAACTATGGTAAGGTGGTGGTGAAGGCAGAGTCCACTCTAAACCATGTGCACCTTCCCAAACTCGAGCCTCAACTTTCGGACCATGTTTACGTACCGTTCTCACTACATTGAATAAGAAGAGTAATTGTGAGAACCCGAAAATAAAGGCACCAATAGTCGATATCATATTAAAATTGGCAAATTGCAATGCATAATCAGGGATTCGTCGCGGCATACCGGCTAGTCCTAAGAAATGCATTGGGAAAAACGCAATATTCACTGAAATGACCGACAACCAGAAGTGCCATTTCCCCAGGCGCTCATTGTACATGTGGCCTGTCCACTTTGGCAGCCAATAATAGGTTGCACCTAGAAGGGCAAAAATAACACCTGGAACCAGCACATAGTGGAAGTGGCCAACTACGAAATACGTGTCTTGATATTGGTAGTCGGCAGGCACCAATGCTAGCATCAGTCCAGTGAATCCCCCGATTGTGAATAAAAACACAAAGGCCACAGCAAAAAGCATCGGTGTTTCAAAAGTCATTGCCCCTTTAAACATCGTACTGACCCAGTTAAAGACTTTAACCCCAGTAGGGACAGCAATCAGCATGGTGGTATACATGAAGAACAACTCACTGGCCAATGGAATACCCGTGGTGAACATATGATGTGCCCATACGATGAATGACAAAAGAGCAATACTAACTGTCGCATAGACCATGAAATGATAACCAAATAAAGGTTTACGGCTAAACGTTGGGATAATCTCTGAGACAACACCGAAAGCCGGCAACACTAATACGTAAACTTCGGGATGGCCAAAAAACCAAAATACATGCTGGAATAAAATGGGGTCACCACCTCCAGCAGCCTCAAAAAAACTGGTGCCGAAATGTCGGTCAGCGAGCATCATCGTGACAGCGCCCGCGAGTACCGGCATGATAGCGATGAGTAGAAAGGCAGTGATAAGCCAGGTCCAAACGAACATAGGCATTTTCATCAATGTCATACCTGGCGCACGCATATTGAGAATGGTTGCGATGATATTAATCGAGCCCATAATGGAAGAAAGTCCCATCATATGCACAGAAAAAATCATAAAGTCGGTGCTAGGGGGAGCGAATTTTGTTGACAATGGTGCATACATTGTCCAACCAAAATTTGGCCCTCCACCATTATGGAACATAGTTGAACCAAGCAAAGCAAACGCAAAAGGCAGAATCCAGAAGCTCCAGTTGTTTAATCGTGGCAAAGCCATGTCTGGAGCGCCAATCATCATTGGAATTTGCCAGTTAGCCATTCCTGTAAATGCTGGCATCACAACCCCAAAGAGCATAATCAAGCCATGAAGGGTAGTCATTTGGTTAAAAAAGTTTGGATCAACGAAGCGATGACCAGGTTGAAAAAGTTCAGCTCTAATGATTAGAGCCATGGCACCCGCCACAAAGAAGCTGATCATTGCTAACCACAAGTACAGTGTACCGATATCTTTATGGTTCGTGGTAAATAGCCATCGCTTTACAAAACCAAAGAATCCCTTCCCTTGCTCTGGACCATGTTCTTCATGTTCTGCATCATGTGCTAGCACTTGACTCATCGTAAACCTCCGACCTTCGCTTTTTCCACCATTTTAGGTTGTTTCATCTCGTCTTGACGTACTTTCGCAACGTCAGCAGGTTGAACCACATCGCCTGTATTATTCTCCCAAGCATTGCGCTCGTAGGTAATAATCGCTGCAATATCTTTATCACTCAATTGATCCCGGTAAGGTTGCATAGCAGAACCTGGAATACCATTTAGGACTAGCGAAATGTGTCGGGAAATGGGTTTACCTACTGCCACCGAACTTCCTTTAAGCGCAGGGTACATGGGTGGCAAGCCCTTACCGTCTGCCTGATGGCACGCAGCACAGTTTTGATCGTACATTTGCTTACCTAAACTCATAAGCTCATCGCGGGGCACACTCGCTTGGGTTGTAGGCTGATTAACCTCTTCAGCATACTGATCCTTGACTTTTACTTGACTCGCAACCCATTGGTTAAATTCCTCTTCATTCACCGCTTGGACTACGATAGGCATAAAGCCATGGTTAATACCGCATAATTCGGCACATTGACCACGGTATGTGCCCGGCTTTTCAATTCTCGCCCATGCCTCATGCATAAATCCGGGAATCGCATCACGCTTAACCCCTAATTCTGGCACCCACCACGAATGCACTACATCGTTGGAAGTCACGAGAAAACGGATTTTTTTATTGACAGGCACAACTAAAGGCTTATCGACTTCCAATAAGTACCATTCCCCTTTTGCTTGCTGATTATTGATTTGCGAAAAGGGGGTCGATAAATTAGAGAAAAAGCTAATGCCTTGATCGAGGTATTGGTATTGCCACTTCCATTGATAACCAACTACTTTAATAGTCACATCAGAATCGCTGCTGTCATCTTGACGGATCAACACTTTTGTTGCCGGAACAGCAAGACCTAGCAAAATTAAAAACGGGATAATCGACCATACAATTTCTAAGCGGAAATTATCGTGAAACGTTGCGGGGGTGTGGCCTTTGGATTTGCGGTGGTGAATTAAAGAATAAATCATCACGCCAAATACGACTATGCCGATGATTGCGCAAATCACCATAGCAATCATATGTAAGTCATACACATCATGACTAATCGGGGTAACCCCTTTGTACATGTTTAATTGCCACTTATCCGCCTCGGCCATGGCTTGCTGGCCAACTACTAACCCAATCAAGGCGGTAAGCCCCTTGCTTACCTTAGACCTATTTTGCATCCCCGTTTTCACCCCTTCAATTTGCTAAAATTTTTAGAGCACTGCCTATAAGCACTCTCGCTTATAGGCACATTTTTACTCAACTATCCTAGCTGATGATTAAATTTATTAGAATTTGAGCCGAAAGCCATAACCTACCATAGTGAATAATTACCTTCCGTTTTAGATTGGCTCACTATATATTTGATCGCCTCAATCACCTCTCCGGTGGTGCAGTGCTTGCAGCCGCCATTTTTTGGATGATCATCGCCTTTCATCGTTTTTTCGATCAACACATCCATATTTTGCGCGATTAAAGGCTGCCATGCATTTTTATCACCTATCCTAGGCGCGCCTTGCAATCCTTGATTGTGGCACACTCCACAGTTTTCATCATAGATTTCCTTACCACTTGATGGGTATTTTGCTGCACCGCCAGTGGTTAAATCGCTCCATTGTGAACGCGTTAACGATTCATTGAGGATGTAGTCGACTGCTGCAATAACATCGTTATCGGAGCAGGTTACACAAGCGCCTTTAACTGGCATGCTGTTATAACCATCGATTGCATGGCGGTATAGACCAGTTAACCCACTGTTCTTTAAGCGGGAATACCAATTGGAAGAATTACCTATCACAGGGGCACTCATTTCTCCGTTTTGGTGGCAAATAATACACGCATTAACGTAGACTTGTTTTCCACGTTTTAGGGTAGGCTGACTCTCTGAACCAGAGACGCCTAAAGGCTCTTCGCTAACGACTGTCTTCAGGTAGGTAGCCATTGCTAGCCGATCTTCTTCAGTTAAATGGGTTAAGCTGTTGTGCACCACTTCAGCCATTGGACCCGCTACTGGACCTGCCCGGTTTATCAATTCGCCTTTTGAAAACACATCGGAAACTTCGGCATGAGAGGCGGAAGCCAAACCATATTTCGTAATGTTAGGCGCCCAATAACCATCTATGAAAGCCCCTGTCAAATAGAAGCGATTTTTTGGTGCACCAAAAATGTTTAAAGGTGTGTGGCACATACTGCAGTGGCCTAAGCCGTCGACAATGTATCTTCCACGATTCCACGCTGGGGATTTTGTTGAATCATATTTAATCGGCTCGTCTTCTGGAAAGAAGAATAATAAATTCCAACCCCACAGTGAGAACCTTGCTCCAGGGACGTTAAATGGAAACGGCAAATCTTTATTCTTAAGCTTGACCGGGGGTATGCTCATAAAATAAGCATAAAGCGCACGTGCATCGTCATCCGTAACCTTGGAAAAATAAATATAAGGGAAAACAGGAAAGTAGTTTCTTCCTTGTGGATCACGGCCTTGCTTCATTGCACGGATAAAATCTTGTTCAGTCCAATTACCAATACCCGTCTCTTTGTCAGGGGTAATGTTTGGACTATAAAATCTGCCAAATGGCGTATCGATCGGCAAACCACCTGCAAAAGCAGGCGTTTTTCCTTTGACATTAGTATGGCAAGCAATGCAATCACCCATTCTCGCTAAATATTCGCCACGCTTGATTAATTCAGCCTGCTCCCCTGTTGCTGGTGCTGTTGGGGGGTATTCCGGGTAATAGCCATTAACTAAAGGTTCGGCTGGCCCATTCTTTTGTGCTGGCAGAGGGCTACTCGCTGGTGGTGGAGGTGGATTACCTTGGGTGTTAACAGGCACATTGCTATTCGCATTTTGAGTCGCATGCAAAATGCCTGGCATAAATAGAAGCATCGCTAAAAAAGATACAGCTTTTTTGTTTTTTTTCAACAAAGAGCCCACGCCCCCTCCTTAATTTGTGTACCTTCGGGTAAACACCAGCAGGAAAATTAATCTCGGCATTTTATACTCGTAGGCAAGCAACTTCAATGTTTATTAGACGGTAATGTAGAGGTCATCTCGAGCTGAACGAAAGATCACTGAATCTAGCTCACAGCCTAGAGTCAGGACATCTCTCATTTTGCCCGGGATGACACGTTCGATAGGCTGGATCACGACCTAACCTTTAGCACTTAAAACAATGTTAGATCAAGCGGCCTAATCCACGTTGGACGTAACAAAGGACGTTTAAGAATGTTATTTTCTTTTTAAGCTGCACTTTGCTCAAGTTGCCCTATTACTGTCTGAATAACCGCACCTGAAAAACTACGGCCTGTTAAAAACCGTTGGAGAAGACTCATCGCTTTTTCAGAACTATCCCATTGACCGCCGAGTTTTTTACGTGCTTCATCTAAGGCTCGAACATTTTCATTCTCAAGAGACGATAACACTTTTGTGATTATCTCCTCTGATATTCCTTTCTGCTCTAGCATTTGTGAAATAAAGCGATTCCCTTTATGCGCGTAATGTTGCGCTAAATTCGAGGCTAATCGGAGATCATTAATCAATTGCAGTTCTTTTAGTCTTTTAAAAGCTGCATCAATTTGGGATCTTGGATTTGACAAATTGGAAAATTCCTTTTCTAAGAACAGGCGCAATTCGTATTCGCTGCAACTGCTATCCGACAAACGCTTAATAGCTACATCAATAATACTACTCATATCAAATTCCCTCTCTTCATGGTAGACAACTGACTCCTTTTAGTTAATCAGTATGTGTTATTGACAATTAAAAACTTAAAACCCTATAAAGCTAATCCTTTAGCCGCTTTCTCAGAATCTTTAAGATTCAAATTAAGCCGGTTTTAAAAGCAAAAAACATGCCTATTAATTGTTTACGCTTTAACGCATCGATATTTATAGCTATCTTTAATGTATATATCAACTGTTTTATGGATAGTTGACAAGAAATTAAACAGAATCGTTTTTTTATTCGTTTGATAGAAGCTAAACACGCGGCAAATTCTTGCAATTGGCAATACCCTCTAAGTTTTGTTTTTTTCTTTTATGCTTTATGGTAGTCAAAACGTTACTAATATTAATCGTATTCCATTCACCATCAATTAGGGGTAGTTTAATTGCAAAAAACCAACGTTTTATTTTTATTCTTTATAGTTGTTATCTTTCCCTTTACTGTTTTTGCTATGGATAAAACGACTAGCCGTTGCCAATTTTTATTGGCACAGCTAAATCTGCCTAAACGAACTTCACAAGTCATTGTTGTAAGCTCTTTATCAGGATACAAAGCTAAGATCATGGCTTGCCAGCGGCAAGGAAAACGTTGGCAACGAATCCGACCTCCTTTTAACGCAGTGATTGGTAAATCGGGCATCGCTAGAATTGGCAAGAAAAAAGAAGGTGATTTAAAAACACCAGCTGGATTATATAGGTTAGGCGAAGCTTTTGGTTCCCAGCCTCTGGCACTTAAGATGGATTACAAATACATTACTAAAGACGACAAGTTTATCGATGATGTGAATTCTAAAGATTATAACCAGTGGATTAATGGTAAAACAAAGGCTAAAAGTTATGAGCCGATGCTCGTTAAATCTTACAAAATGGGCGTTATAGTTAATTATAATACGGATCCTGTCGTCCCAGGGGCTGGAAGTGCCATTTTTATGCATCTATGGACATCTGCCAACTCCCCCACGGCAGGTTGTATTGCTATGGATGAGCCCCATCTCTTGGCAATTCTACGTTGGTTGGATAAAAACCAACACCCTTATATCCTTATTCGTAAAGATTAAAACCCTGCAGACCATATGCCGGTTTTCATCCAAAATGCAGCCCTACCCTATCAAAATATTTTTTCAGGGTAAGATAGGTCATTTCTTCTTTAAAAAGCCCAATATAATGATCGGGCCTGACTAAACACATGCTTGGTTTGGTTACATTGTACCGCCGATGTATAGCCAACCCCACGTCATTAATAATATTGGGCAACTCAATTTTGTCATTACTCACCACATAAACTTTAATTAGATTATCGGTATTTTGCGTTACCCATTGATAAGTTGCAGCGATATTTTTTTGTGTCTCAGGGCTAGGGGAGGGGCCAGAAAATAATAATAAATTATGTTGTGTATTATTAAGAAAATCGAATAAATGCTTTTTGTCTTCTAGTGCTACATCAACGATAAGATCCCCAGGTTGTAACATGAAATGCCGTGTGAGTGTTTCTTTGTCTACAATCGGGCTTTTTCGATAATTCCATCCGAGTTGGGCGATGTATTTTACCATTATTTTCTTAATCGATTCAGATCGCCCAGTTATGTTTCTGATGAAAAAATTGCGTATTGCTATCAAAATAGGATTTGTTGTTAGCGCCAGCCGAGACATTCTATAAGTCGCATTGACAATAGTGTGAATAATTGGGTAGCGCTCTTGCTGATAGCTTTCAAGAAAGTTTGAGTTAGCCTTTTTGTTGATAACTAGGGCCAATTTCCAGGCTAAGTTATACACATCCTGAATTCCAGTATTCATCCCTTGTGCCCCAGCAGGTGAATGCACATGGGCTGCATCACCCGCAATGAAAATACGTTCTTTGCGCAGCGACGATGCCATCTTACTGTGAATCCAAAAATGTGAAGACCATATAATCTCAGATACCTCACATTGCCCGTCTGTATGGTCATGAATAATGCTTCTTATTTCTTCCTCGGTAAACGTTTTTTTTGCCTCGATTGATTTCATATTGGCAACAACACGGAATTTATCGTTTTTGCCAGTTTCGTCCGGTAAGGGGAACAACGCGACAACAGTTCCTTTGCTAAAAAATGCTTCGATAACATTAGAAGATGATTTTGTTTTAACTCGGGCATCAGTTACAAAGAACGCTTCACGAATATCAGAACCGTGCATTTCAATCTGCGACTTCTCCCTCACAGTACTGTGGTAACCATCACATCCAATAACCCACTCGGTTTCTATGGTTTCAAGATGGCCATCCGGATGCTTCACAGTGGAGATCACTTTATCGTCTTCTAGTTTGAGCTCAGTTAATTCCACCATTCTTTCTACTTGATGATTGAGTTCTTGCAGATGCTCATTCAATATTTTTTCGGTTACCGACTGGGGTAATAACAAAACAAATTTAAAATGGGAATCGACTGTATTTAGCGGTACTCGCACCAAGATTGTATTTTTTGAATTAACCTCAAGGCAATCAGCAACATTGCCTGCAGCAAGAAATTGCTGCACAATTCCGATGTGTTCAAATATCTCTAATGTCCGGGCATGGATACCTGCAGCATTAGTTGTCGCTGTCGGTTCTGCTTTTTTATCAATAATCCGGAAAGAAATTCCATACCGAGCCAACTCACACGCCATCATTAGGCCAGTGGGTCCGGCGCCGACAATCAGAACGCTATGCATATGATATTGCCTCCTTTCAACAATGTTTTTTTAAGTTAGCTTTCCTTATCCATTTTTTGCATGCGATTGAAATAACATGCGATGAATTTGTTCTGGAATTGGCATCACATGTTTTTCAAACAAGGGGGCCAAATAGATCATGATCAGGGTTGAAAATAAAGCCACCGCCATACTGCCCAAGATATCAAACGGATAGTGCAAGCCGACATAAATGCGTGCCCATGCCGTACAAAGCGCCACCACTAATAATAGGAGGGTAATTGCACTCCGCACTTTTTCCCGCCATAAAAAAACAAAGCTAATGGCACAAAGACCTGTTGTATGATCGCTAGGGAATGAACTATCGGGCGCATGATGAAGATAGGTATGTCCAACACCCAGCACGAAAGGGCGGGGATGATACCAAATCAGCCCGATAATCCAATTGATAAATAACGCAATTAAGCAACCACCAAACGCTAATAGCAACGTATTACGATGCTTTGGCTCTCCTCGTAACCAAAGTATCGCCAAACCTAAAACTACGAAATACACAAGGTATTTAGCGGCAAAAACTGCTAACCCTAATGCAAAGCCGTGTAAATTGGCACCTGCATTGATCGCTGTAAACCAGCTTAGATTGATCTGTTCCATAAATTTTCACTACTATTTGATTGGTTTATCCTAGTGGTTAGCGGGTTGATGGTCAATGGTTTTATAGCATCACTCCGTCATCATTAACTTTTCGCTAAAATCCTTGCGCAGGATCCTTTGCAAAATGCCAACAGCGATTTCTCCTTTTTCACGCGTAGCAAGCGTCGGATTCCCCCAGGCTCCTGTTATTGAAACCGTCTTATGTTCCGCGCTGATATCTCGCGTCAAAGGGCCTGGCATGGCCTGGTTTTCTTCAGGCCTTGCCTTAGCTAAATCAACTACTTCTGGTTTGATGTAAAGCATAATCGAAGTTTCTATCTCATCCGCATGAGTACCGACTTTTTGTTGGGTTATCTTTTTCATCTCAGGGTGATTATGGAGTAGCGAGAAATCACAATAGTCTAACCTTATTCCTTTGGATTTAAGTTTCTCTTGGGCTTGTTTTAAAACCTGATTCGTACTTACACCTGTGTTCAACACATAGAATTGATTAGCACCCTGTTGATGCCAGGATACACATAAATCCACAAAAAAATGAACAGAAACCTCATAAGAAAGTGTGGCTGAGCCAGGGTATTCAATAAAAGCGGGGAAAAAATTATAGGGCACTGGAGGAGCGATTAACACGGCATAATTTTGAATGACCCAATTCGCCAAATACTCGACAAGGATCAAATCCGTGTTCATAGGTAAATGCAAGCCATGTTCTTTACAACCTGCACCCAGCGGTATAATTAAAGGCAAATTGGCTTTAAAGGCCCGTTCGATAACAGGCCATGAAACCTCAGCCATTTTAATTCCCTTCATTGCTCTTCATTTCCTAAATAGATAGTTTGATTATTGCCCAGTTAAACAAGGAAGCGTTTCGCTTCTGTAACTATTTTTTCAATAAACCGTTGGTATTGGCGCGCCGGCAATTGCCAATAATGCCAATAAAGCGGCATTAACCACGGTTTATCAGGACAAATATCCACTAAATCCCCTTTTGCTAATTCCTCTAAAATATCTAAACGTGGAATCAATCCATAACCATAGCCATGTAAAGCAAATTGCTTGTAACCTTGGACGGAAGGTACCTTGTGATGGCGACCTAAAGGGAGTGATTTACCAAAAAAATGCTTGAAATACTGTTCAGGTAATCGATCACGATCATCAAAAATAATAACAGGTGCTGCAATCAAGTTCTCTTCTAATGTTTTTTTAGGCTTAAAATGGCGATTGATGAAATCTTGTGATGCCACAAGCAAATAATCCATATGCCCTAACAAGACGCACTCACAACCAGGTAATGCTTTATTAAAACTAGTAATACAAGAAGAAACAGACCCTTGACGAAAATAATCAATCGTGAGTTCTTGGTCATCCGTGATGATGTCGATATTGATTTTTTCAAGTAGGCTTAATTCGTCCAACAAACGAATAAACCAAGTTTCTAAGCTATCCCTGTTCAATGCTATCGAAAGCCTCGCTGGAGTATCGCGCTTAATTTCTTGCAATAAATGGTCTTCAAGTAATCGTGTGCGCTGAAGCAAGCTTAGCAATTTTTCCCCCAAAGCGGTTGCTTTGTAAGGAAGTGTCCTTATCAACAAGGGCTGGCCAAACTGCGCTTCTAGCTGTTTGATGCGTAAACTCACCGCGGGTTGAGTAATGAATAATCGTTTAGCCGCTTCAGCAAAACTTTGCGTCTGAATTACTGCATCGAGTGCTTGTAGCCCGCGTTGTTCAATTCTCATAAGTATTATTTATCGATAATTATAATTATTAATTTCAATTATAGGACTAAATGATGGATAATTACTAGCCTAATGGTCTAAATGGGGGGCATCATGCTGGTCTATCTCAATGGATTGATGTTGGGGTTATCGCTTATCATGGCTTTAGGGCCACAAAATGTTTTCCTGATTCGTCAAGGGGCATTACGTCAGCATGCTGTACTCTCTGCATTAATTTGTTTTTGTTGCGATATCATTTTAGTCTGCGCAAGTGTTGCTGGCTTGCACGAAGTATTGAGATTACACCCTGTCTTACAAATCTGGGTTACTTGGTTTGGCGTAGCCTTTCTTCTTTGGTATGGTGCGAAAGCATTGAAGCGAGCTTTTGGCAAACAGTCCGCACAATCAACCCGGGATCAAGATAAGATCAATCGATTACAAATTGTCATGCTCGCGCTAGGATTTAGCCTTCTTAATCCTCATGCAATCATTGATAGCCTAGTGATCATTGGCAGCGGCAGTACTCAATTTCCAGATCACCCACAAGCGTTTTTATTGGGTGTGATTTCAGCAAGCTTTTTATGGTTTTCATCCCTAACTTTTACTACACATTATTTTTCTGATGTCTTATCACGCGTCACCGTTTGGCGACGCATTGAATTTTTAAGTGGATTGTTAATGCTCGGTTTAAGCTTGAAGTTAGCCAGCAGCCAATTTTAAGCTTAATTAGCCGCTATGGGGTTTGGGAGAGGGCGCAGCCATGAATGTTCCTACTAGTTTTGTAGCCATTGCTTTCAGGCTTAAACCAAGTGATTTTGCTTGCTCCCAATGCCCCTCGGCGATGACGGAAAAATCGCCCATATTATTCTCACCGTAGTAACGATATTGCCAGTTCGCCGCTTGAATGCTTCCTGAAGCAAGTGCGGATAATTTACCTTTAAAATCCTCAGAGAGCTCCTTAGCTTGTCTTAGGGGAAGGCGCTCTTTCACATACTCAGGAATCAATCCTGATTTCAAGTCTTTTTCTTTCCAAGTACAAATTACTTCCTTTGGCACCCAAGGGCCTAGGGTAAGGATCATCTCTTGAACTGCTTTTTCCCGTATCGCATACCAATACTCATTGTCGCTACGTCTCGTACCCATTGACCATTCATAAACTTCCTTTAAGTCAATGAAAGCTTTTTGGTATTTTTCGTAGGCTTTTGAGCGACAACCAAGACTATATGCGAGAATGAAAGTACCAGCCATACCAATAGTTAATGAGAGGGGAATATAAGGTAGGTAAGGAATGCTATTCACCCCGTATACCACTGAGCTCATTGTAAAACCCAGCGCAATTCCTTTATCGACGGTGCTTATTGCTTCAAGTGCCTCTTTAAATCGGGCTACTCTCGCATTAATAATTTCCTGATGTTTTTCATTCCCCGAATCAAATGCTTCAACTTTGGAATTCGAATCAATCGGCAATGCCACACGAGGTACTGATAATTTTTGTTTAAAGAACCCAACCATAGCAATTTACTCCGTCCATTGGATATTACCGTGTAGAAATATTTTTATCGCATTGGAAAAAAAATAGCAACTTTTGTTGAATACTGTACGAATAGGTGAGAGAAATAGAAAGGGTCAATCAGTGTGTCGCCAATTGACCCAGTGGAATGACACATAGCAAGTCCAACCTCGCAACAGAGAATATCTCATAACTTGAGCAGGGTTGTCAACAATTGCTCCGTGGCTGTATAGCGCTGCCCCATTAAAAATAACCTGTCGTTCCGAGCGTAGCGAGGAATCTCCTGATATTGGCACGGTGTATTTTGAAGTTCATGGGGTAATAAATCATCTGCTTTTTTAAGGTCTAGGACTGCCCCATTAAAAATAACCTGTCGTTCCGAGCGTAGCGAGGAATCTCCTGACATTGGCACGGTGTATTTTGAAGTTCATGGGGTAATAAATCATCTACTTTTTTAAGGTCTAGGACTGCCCCATTAAAAATAACCTGTCGTTCAGAGCGTAGCGAGGAATCTCCTGATATTGGCACGGTGTATTTTTAATGGGGCAGCCCTGCGTGGCTGCAACTAGAATGCGAGTAAGTTCATTTCCCCGAAGACGTTTTTTCGATATCCGGGAATAACTTCGATTAAATTCAATTTAATTTTCGTATCAATAAAGACTGAGTTAAACTTATATCAATGCCTCAATATATTCGGGTTAGCTATGTTTTATGGTGATAAAGTCCAAGATACACGACAACTGTTTTTCTCTAGCTGGAAAAAATACCGGCAAAAGCAACCTCTTCAACCGTTAGAGCAACAGCTTGTTGCTGTTATCATTGATCATCCTGAATATCAATCGTTATTTGAAACCCCAGCAGAGCAATATGACCATGTCTATTTTCCTGAACTCGGGAAGACAAATCCTTTTTTACATATGGGGTTACATCTTGCAATCCGCGATCAAGTGAGTACCGACCGACCACACGGTATCCTTCAAATTTATAAAGCCCTGTTAAATAAACATACTGATCACTTAACAGTTGAACATCTTATAATGGACTCTTTAGCTGAATGCTTATGGGAAGCGCAACGTAGTCAGAATCCTCCTGACGAACAAAAATACCTTGAGAGACTTAATCGCCTACTCGGTTAAGTTTAAAAATGCACTTAAATTGCAAATGGATAGCAAAATTTTATCACTTTTATGAAATTTTTCTTTAAATTGTTAATTTTAAAAAAATTTAGCTATATTCTTAAGTAACTCTCGTAATCCAAATGATGATTTTTTAAACTATTTAAAAAGTAATCATTTGGATTACGAGAGGATGTTTTTGACTAACTCGAGGAGAGATTCGATGAAAAAAGTAGTAGCTTTACTTGCTTTACTATTTGGTGCTTCTGTTTCTGTATTAGCTCATGCTGATGTGAATCAAATGGCTTCTGATAATACTCAACAATCAACCACCACACCTCAGTCTGGTGATCAAAGTAACACCGGTAGTTCAACAGACAGTGGTTCCACCACTAACTCTGGTAGCGATTCAAACAGCTCAACAAGCCCGAGCTCTTCTGATTCCGATGATGATACTGCTTCTTAATCGGGTTAAGCTGGGCCGGTTAAACCGGCTCGGCCTTTCCTCTTGCCTTATTTTGTAACCATACTCGAATGATTCCCATAATGCTGATTGCGCTCCATGCCATCTCGATCAAAAAAGACGATAAATTCCAATGAAAAACCAAGGAGACTGTTATCAACGAAGAGCCTAGTAGATTGCTACCTAAATAATTTAAAGAATCAACAGCGACTTTCCCCGCTTGCGATAAAAAAAATGCGACTAAAACAAGAATAACGCCTAAGATACCTATAAAATTAGATAACATCTCAATACTGTACACCATGCTTTAAAGACTCCAGAGGGATTTTTCTAACAAAAGATTTAGCCAATCATCATCGATATTCACACCAGCTGCAACCCGTCTACATCAATAAAGCTAACCTTCTTTTTCGTGAATCCAATTAATTTTTCCTTCTGAAAAATGGCCATTAATCGACTAATTGTCTCAGGAGTTGTTCCTAAAAAATTAGCAATGTCCTGCTGTTTCATAGGTAAATCAAAAGGATATGGGATGTTAGATTGGTTTAACCGATTGGCTAAGTGAATAAAAAAAGTAGCGAGCCGCTGTGCCGTGGAAACCGCAGCGGAATAGTGATAATCGAATTCTAGGCTAGGAAAATTTTTAGCCACCTGAAAAAGCAAAAGTTGCAGGTGGGGATCATAGCTAATCTGACTGAGCAGATGTTGAAAAGAAATTTCGCAAACTGTGGTATCAATTAAGGCGCTCACCGTGTGTGGATGCAATCTGTCAGAAATTGCGTTAAACCCTATGGGTTCACCGGGCAAGTAAAAATTGATAATTTGCTCTTTGCCTGTGGCCAAGAATTGATGCGATTTTGCTGCACCCTGTTTAATAATGATGATGTTACTCAAAACTGAGTTGGCTTTGATCAGTATTTCACCAGTTCGAAACCGTTTTTCTTTTGTTTGATTTCGGCAAAAAGAGCCTAAAGCACAGGCCGAGCATGCTTTACGCACATCTACGAGAGGCAATTTTATTTCAGTAGACAAGGGCCTTTACCTGGAAAATTACATAGCCAACATAAAACTTGATCTGGATCAAGTTATTTTAAATAAAAATAGGATAATCTTCAATCAACTGATCATTAAGTAACAATTATGAAGCCGATAGTTCGTGATATCCAGATAACTTTATTCGTCAAATTGTTATTCTTATTAGTCCTTTGGTGGGTCTGCTTTAAAGATGAATCAAAAACATCGATGATTCCGCAAAACTGGTTAACAGCAAGCAGCATTCATTCTCAATCAACTCCGAGTACAAGGTGACACCATGATTCCTGGTAGTGAAGTAGTCGATCTTTCTCGACTCCAGTTTGCATTGACAGCTCTTTATCATTTTCTTTTTGTACCATTAACGTTAGGCCTCTCTCTCATTCTCGCCATTATGGAAACCGTTTATGTCATGACCGGCAGAGACATCTGGCGTCAGCTTGTTAAATATTGGGGGCTATTATTTGGAATCAACTTCGTCATGGGGGTAGCCACGGGTTTAACCATGGAGTTTCAGTTTGGTACAAATTGGGCATACTATTCTCATTACGTGGGTGATGTTTTTGGCGCCCCCTTAGCAATCGAAGGGTTGATGGCGTTTTTTTTGGAAGCCACTTTTGTCGGTTTATTTTTTTTCGGCTGGGAACGATTATCAAAGTTTCAACATATGGTCTGCACTTGGCTGTTGGCTCTCGGCACCAATTTATCCGCTTTATGGATCTTAATTGCGAACGGCTGGATGCAAAACCCGGTTGGCGCGAAATTCAATTTTCAAACTATGCGTATGGAAGTCGCTGATTTCTTTGAAATCTTTTTTAACCCAGTCGCTCAAGCCAAATTTGTTCATACAATTAGTGCTGGCTACGTCACAGGGTCAGTTTTTGTCTTGGCTATCAGTGCTTATTTTCTATTGCGTGGACGGAATATTCAATTTGCGAAACGCTCGATGACCGTTGCTGTCTCATTTGGGCTTGCCTCAGCGCTTTCGGTAGTGGTATTGGGTGATGAAAGCGGCTATCTTGCCAATGCTAACCAAAAAATGAAAATGGCGACAATGGAAGCCATGTGGCATACCGAAGAAGCGCCGGCAGGCTTGACGCTATTTGGGATACCCGATGAGGAAAACAAACGCACGAATTATTCAATGAGTGTTCCTTACGTTTTGGGGTTAATCGCTACCCGCTCCATTAACGAACCTTTAGATGGTATCGTTGAACTCATTGAACAAGGAAAGCAACGAATTCGTGAAGGAATACGTGCCTACAGCGCTTTGACCCAGCTCCAAGCAAACCCTAATGACGAACAAGCAAAAACTGATTTTGCAGCTTATGGAAACTCCCTTGGCTATGGTCTGTTGTTAAAGAAATACACAGAAAAAGTCGTCGATGCAAGCGAAGAGCAAATTAATCAGGCTGCTAATGATCTAAAACCACGCGTTACCCCTATGTTCTTTTCATTTAGAATCATGGTTGCTTGTGGGTTTTTCTTTATCTTCTTATTTGCGACAGGGTTTTATTTATCGATTAAAAGAAAATTACACACGACTCGTTGGTATTTATTCATTGCCTTACTCGCACTTCCTCTGCCATGGGTTGCTGCAGAGCTGGGTTGGGTGGTAGCAGAGTATGGGCGTCAACCTTGGGTGGTGCAAGGCATTCTCCCTACAGCGATTGCCACCTCCTCTGTGAGTACGGCGCAACTGATGACCTCGTTGTTCTTTTTCATCGCGTTCTACAGCACTCTTGCTGTCATTGAAATTTATTTGATGGTGAAATACATCCGGCTTGGTCCTGAACAAGCAAGCGATTAGGAGAATTAAATGCCTATAGATTATGAAACTTTGCGGTTGATATGGTGGATTCTGCTTGGTTTGTTGCTGATCGGATTTGCCATTATGGATGGTTTTGACTTAGGAATCGCCATGTGGTTGCCTTTGATTACCAAAAATGATGTGGAAAAACGAATCCTCATCAACAGTATTGGCCCCACTTGGGAAGGGAACCAAGTATGGTTTATTTTAGGCGGTGGAGCAATTTTTGCAGCATGGCCGATGCTGTACGCACTTTCCTTTTCTGGATTCTATTTGGCAATGTTGGTGGTTCTGTTGGCATTAATTTTACGTCCAGTCGGTTTTAAATATCGTTCAAAATTGAATAATCCAAAATGGCGAAACTCTTGGGATTATGCACTTTTTATTGGCGGTTTTGTTCCTTCTTTGATTTTTGGTGTGGCAATTGGCAATGTCCTGCAAGGGGTGCCTTTTTATTTCGACACCAGCTTAAGGCCTTTTTACACTGGTTCATTTCTTGCCTTGCTCAATCCCTTTGCACTTTTATGCGGTTGCCTTTCGGTAACCATGTTGGCTATGCATGGTGCTTATTTCATCAACATTAAAACTGAAGGAAGCCTTCAACTTAGGGCGATCAAAGCATCCCGCATCACGGGCTTTCTGACTATTGTTCTGTTTATTTTGGGAGGCCTTTGGATTTATACAGGAGTTAATGGCTATAGTTTACTCGGTGCCCCTGTTTACGATGGTCCCTCTAATCCTTTATTCAAACAAGTGGCAATGGAGTCAGGGGCTTGGTTATCGAATTACCAAAAAATGCCCCTTACTTTACTCGCCCCTGTACTCGGCGTTGTTTTTTCCTTCTTAGCCATGCTGTTGGTTAAGCGGCCATTACTTGCATTCATCTCGAGCGCCCTAAGCCTCTTTGGCATCATTGCTACGGTAGGCATTAGCATGTTTCCTTTTATTTTGCCTTCGTCTACAAACCCCAACCAGAGTTTAACTGTATGGGACAGTTCTTCGAGCCAATTAACCTTGTTCATTATGTTGGGTGCGACCGTTATCTTCTTACCACTTGTTATCGTTTACACATCATGGGTATACCATGTGTTACGAGGTAAGATAACCATTAATGCGATTCGTGATAATGATAAAACATTCTATTAGGAGATGAATTGATGTGGTATTTTTCTTGGATTTTGGGCACTGGTTTGGCATGCGCTTTTGCCATACTCAATGCCCTGTGGCTTGAGTTAAGAGTGAATGAAAAGCCATTAGAGGAAAACAAAGAAAAAAGGGTATAGCCTATACCGTGGCCTCATCGCTTACCCCGCAACAATGATGCAAATGGAGAATCAATCCTTGCATTCATCCGCTTTTCCATCTTTATCAACCAATTTGTTGGGTATCCTCACAAAAATCAGTTAAAATAAGCAATTTTGCTGCCTTGAGACGTAATGACCGATCAAAGAAAAAAAACGCATTTTGGCTTTGAATCCGTAGCCTGGGATGAAAAGGAAAAAAAAGTTGGCGCCGTTTTTCAATCGGTCGCTAAAAATTATGACCTGATGAATGATCTCATGTCCATGGGTATTCATCGTTTATGGAAGCGCTTTACCATCGAGCTTAGCCAAATAAGAGCAGGCAATACAGTACTCGATCTGGCTGGCGGCAGCGGTGATTTAACCCGCTTGCTCTCTAAAAAAGTAGGGCCAGCTGGGATGGTCATTTTAGCTGATATTAATAACGCCATGTTGACTGTTGGCCGCGAAAGACTATTCGATGAAGGGCTTTATCAAAATATTAATTTCGTACAAGCCAATGCCCAAACCCTGCCTTTCACAGACAATAGCTTTCATTGTATCACTATCGGTTTCGGGTTGCGCAATGTCACTGATAAAGACGAAGCATTACGTTCAATGTATCGAGTATGCAAACCAGGAGGTAAATTAATGGTTCTGGAATTCTCCACACCAACCCTTCCCGGTTTAAAAACAATTTATGATTGGTATTCATTTAATATATTGCCAAAAATTGGCCAACTCGTTGCCAATGACGCAACCAGCTATCAATACCTCGCGGAATCGATTCGGATGCATCCTTGTCAAGAAGACTTAAAAGCAATGATCGAAAAAGCGGGGTTTGAAGATTGCCATTATCACAATTTAACTGGTGGAATTGTTGCTTTGCACATCGCATACAAATATTGAGAGTCTTATGATTAAAAAATATTCCCTAAAAGCCTTGCAGAAAGCGATTAATCATGCGCTGGCTCTTGATGAATCCATGCCGGCTAAAATTGCTGCTTTGCATGGTAAAGTACTGGAAATCATTGTGGCACCACTCGGGGTAAATTTTTACCTCCGCTTTCAGGGAGAGGAGTTGCAACTTTTAGATGATTATGACAGCCAACCAGATACGATCATTCATAGCAGTCCACTCGGTTTAATTCGTCTAAGTTTCTTACCAGCGTCAAAAGCGCGATCCCTCTTTAACGATAAAATTCGCTTATCAGGAGATATCGAGCTAGGACAACAAGTCAAAAAACTCTTTGACGAATTAGATATTGATTGGGAAGGGCATTTAGCTCATTTTACCGGTGATGTCGTCGCCCACCAGCTTGGCTCCCTTTTTCGTCAAGGGTTAGCTTTTAAAAAACATTTCACTCACTCAATACGCCATAACCTTACCGATTACTTACAAGAAGAATTGCGAATTTTCCCCCCTCGTGAGGAAATGGAAGATTTCTTCAATGATATTGATCAATTATCTTTGGACGTTGAGCGTTTACAGGCGCATGTTAACCAATTAATGACTGAACATGAAATCGATTAAACAGCTACTAAGACTCTTACATATCAACACCATTTTGGCCCGTAATGGGTTAGATCAAGTCATTGTCTCTATACGTCTTTTTTCCCCTTTCCGTTTTATTGTTTATTTAAATCCCTGGAATTGGCTGCGTAAACAGAAGCTAACTCGTGGCGAAGCATTGCGCAAAACACTGGAAGAGTTAGGTCCTATCTTTATTAAGTTTGGCCAGGCCTTATCCACCCGCCCAGATATTTTGCCTCCTGATATTGCTGCTGAGTTATGTAAACTACAAGATAAAGTCCCCCCCTTTTCCAGCGAAATCGCCCTAAAGATCATTGAAACCGCTTTTGGCCGCTCTGCTTTTCAGGTTTTTGCCCACTTTGATCCGCAACCCCTTGCGTCTGCATCCGTGGCTCAAGTTCATGCGGCGACTTTGCGTAGCGGTGAAGAGGTGGTGGTAAAGATACTGCGGCCGAATATACGTAAAACGATTGAAAACGATTTAAGCATCATGTACACCATGGCGAATTTTGCTGATCGCTATTGGTCTGAAAGCAAGCGTCTAAAGCCTAAAGAAATTGTTCAGGAATTTGAGCATAATCTTCTTGACGAACTGGATTTACAACGCGAAGCAGCAAACGCAGGACAGTTAAGACGTAATTTTAGCCGCTCGCCTCTTCTTTATATTCCAGAAGTATTTTGGGACTATACCCGCGAAAACGTGATGGTCATGGAAAGGATTTATGGGATTCCTGTCTCTGATCTTGCTACCTTACAAGCCAATCGCATTAATATTAAAAAACTAGCTGAACGAGGCGTTGAGATCTTCTTTACCCAAGTTTTTCGCGATTGCTTTTTCCATGCGGACATGCATCCTGGAAATATTTTCGTCTCCCCACAACGCCCAGAAGATCCTCAGTACATCTGTATTGATTTTGGCATTATCGGTACACTAAATGATAGCGATAAACGTTATCTGGCAGAAAATCTATATGCTTTTTTTAATCGCGATTATCGTCGGGTGGCTCAGCTCCATGTGGAATCTGGCTGGGTCGCTCGAGATACTCGTGTGGAGGAATTTGAAAGCGCCATCCGCACGGTTTGCGAACCTATTTTTGAAAAACCATTGAAGGATATTTCCTTCGCTCAGGTTGTTTTGCGACTCTTCCAAGTCGCACGCCGCTTCCAAATGGAAGTTCAGCCGCAATTAGTATTATTACAAAAAACGTTGCTTGCCATCGAAGGATTAGGCCGGCAACTCTATCCTGAGCTTGATCTTTGGGCAACAGCAAAACCATTCTTGGAAAAATGGCTTAAAGAACAAATGGGGCCTAAGGCTTTCGTCAAGCAATTGCGCGAAAATCTTCCATTTCTTACGGAACAATTGCCCCATATGCCGCGTTTATTGCATGAGGTATTAGAACTCACCAAGGAACAAAAAATTCGCGCCCTTGAGCAGCGTAAAGCAAAAAAACAAGCAACTGATTTTAAGAAAAATTGGTATAAAGGCCTTGGAGTTGGAATTTTTGCCGCGATGATAGCCGTAAGTGGACTTAGTTATCTGAATATATTGAATTATGATAAATTGGCTCCTATAGCCCTTATAGCCGCTATCACGGGCGGATTTATCAGTCTCATTAATCGAACAAAATAGGAGTTAACATGGGATTAGGCGGTATCAAACCCTTATCATTGCTGTTAATTTTATTGATCATCATCGCCTTGTTTGGTACTGATAAATTAAAAAACATTGGCACCGACTTAGGCAACGCCATAAAAAATTTTCGTCGTGCATTAAACGAAGATGAAGATAAAAAATCATGAGCAGTGGCGAACTTTTTCTTACCTTCTTTGTCGCACTTCTTGTCTTTGGTCCAAACAAGTTACCGATGTTAGCCGAACACCTCGGTAAATTGCTTCGCCTCCTTAACCAACTTAAACAACAGGCGACTCTGTTCTGGGAAACTCAGCTGCACGAATACCAATTAAGAGAGAATACACGTAAAGCTGAGCAAGTTGACGCGATATATCAAGAAAGCGAACAAATGGGCAATCAAGAGAAAATTACATAAGACTGCATCCAAATTTAGCATCTTCATCCAACCTTATTTCCCTTTTTTCTGCTCTGGAAGTGAACACTGGGGATGAAGAAATTAACATTGTAATTAGCCTCCTAGTAGCTAATTCCCGTTCCATTTGCTCTTGTTTTTGTTTACTAAGCGCCTCTTCTACATCTTTCTTATGTTCTTTTTGTTCGTCTTCAGTCAGCACAGTTCCGCTTACATACTCACGCTCCATTGCACTGCCTTTATATGCTTGATAGTAAACAGCAAAAGCTTTTGTTATTGCTAGAACTTCATTCGAATCTTGAAAAAATTGGTATTCTTCTCCATGGCTTTCTTGCTGCTCATAAAATAGGTGTAAATAAGAGGAGAATAATTCCGGTGTCACTTCAACTTTATAAGGAGTATGAGAATGGTATATCGTCCTTTCCCATTCATTTGTGTGTTCTTTTTTTAAATGATAAACCCCTGAAGTGAGGGAAACCGCTTCCTCTGACCCTAGTTCTTGAATACTATCTACAAAGTGTCCTTCCAAATGTGTCCAATTCTGTCTTGCAGCCAATGCTGCTTGTGCTTCACCATTAAAATAAATGTTGATTACTTTTCCAACCACTTGAAGTTTAATAGAAATATTATCTTTCTGACTTAAAAGTTCAATGTTAAATGGCATCATTTTCTCCTTAAATTGCTATAGCGCTACAAAAATACCCTTCTAACATTAAGGGAATATTAAGAATTAAACACTTTTGTTAATTTTAAGTTTGTCAGATCGATTTGTGATAAAGCTCCTTATCTGCTCAAAGAATTAGAGATTTACTTGAAAATCCCCTCACTCTTGGCTTAACTAATAAAAGAGGTAATGGCTAAGGAGAGCATCATGCTGGGATGGGCACTGTTTTTTCTTATTGTCGCGATTATTGCTGCCGCCTTTGGTTTTACAGGCATTGCAGTCGCCGCTGCAGGCATCGCGAAAATCTTATTTTTCTTATTCTTAGTTATTTTTGTTGTCTTGCTTGTTATGGGTTTGCTAGGAAGACGAGGTCCACCTCCCGCAGTATGATCTTCTGACACTGAAAGGGGCGTTGGATAATCCTGAGTATTGCCTAACGTTAACCAAAACGAGGCTCAGGCCTGTGGCAATAGGGTAGCTTATTGTGCTTGCTATAATAATTTTGGTGATAACCTTCAGCAGGCCAGAATGGTTGTACTTCAAGAAGACGAGTCGCAACATCATAACCACGGTTGCGCAGGGCTTGAATTAACCCTTCTGCCTCAGCCAATTGTTCATTGTTGTAGTAAAATACTGCACTTTTATATTGCTGACCAATATCAGGACCCTGCCCGGTTCGTTGGGTCGGATCATGGATTTCAAAAAAACGTTTTAATACGGTGTGGTAATCGGTTTTAGCCAGATCATAAACCACGCGTGCCGCTTCGTAGTGGCCAGTATCACCACGGCAAACTTGCTCATAAGTTGGATTAAGCGTGACGCCGCCGGTATAACCGACCTCCACCTTGAGCACCCCAGGCAAAAGGCTAAGGTAATGTTCAACACCCCAAAAACAACCACCTGCCACAATCGCTTCCTCGGTATCCAATACATTACTATCCGGGACAAAATCAATCGAGGCAGAATTCACACAATGGCGAAGGTTTTTATGGGTCAAAAATTCACCCACAAAAACATGCCCTAAATGCGCGTCACATCGGCCGCAAAGAATTTCAGTGCGCTGGCCATCTCGATCAGGAACTTGTTTAACAGCTTGAACGATATCATCATCAAAGCTAGGCCAGCCACAACCAGAATGAAACTGGCTAGCGGCCCGAAATAAAGCTAAACCGCAACGGCGACAAAGGTATGAACCCCTCTTAACAACCGTATTATATTCCCCCGTATGGGGATATTCAGTGGCTTTATCGCAAATAATGCGTCTGGCAGCAGGGGTCAAACTTGCTGTTTTATCGAGATAGTTTTCCATAAAAACACCTCCTGCTACCTAAATCATTAATTGGCGCGATTACAAATTCTGTCTGCCATATACCCAATGGCACCTGCATAGTATATAGAATTATTGTAGCGTAAAATCATCTTATAGTTAGGATAAGCTAAGAAAGTGGGGCCCCCAAAAGGTTGCACAATGCTCGCTTGCAACTCTGGGTGAGGTAAAGGTTGCCCTTCTTCGGTACGCACACCCATTGCATTCCATTCACTTACTGGTTTTACAGTTGATTTACCTTCTAAACTCATATCAAATTTTGGCGGCAACTTCACTTGAATAGCCCAAGGTTCACCTGTTTGCCAGCCATTTTTCTTCATGTAATTGGCAATTGACGCAAAAACATCGGCTTTGCTTTCCCAAATGTCTTTCTTACCGTCTTGATCATAATCAACAGCAAATTGCAGCCAACTTGAGGGTAGAAATTGCGGCTGGCCAGAGGCACCCGCCCACTCCCCTTTAAAATGATCAAGCGTAACATGGCCATCATTAAGAATATGGAGGGCAAGGAACAATTCCTTCCGGAAAAAATCTTGTCGTTTGGAATCATAAGCAAGAGTGGCGAGTGATTTAATGACGGGGAAATTACCCATGTAAGTACCATAGCTACTTTCCATACCCCAAAATGCAACAATAAAACAGGGGTCAACACCAAAATCCCGCCCCACATTTTCTAATAATTCTTTGTTCTTAATATAATTTTTTCGACCCATCATGATGCGGTAGTTATCTGCACGCGAATGCAGGTATTTACTAAACGTCAAGCGGTGTTCAGGTTGGGAACGAGCCAAACCTTTTACCGTCCGGCTAGGTTCATGAATATCTGCAAAAGCTTTATCAAATAAAGCAGGGGAAATACCTTCCGCAATAGCCTGTTCTCTCACCCCAGCAACCCAACTGCCCCAACTTTGCTGATTTGCGAATGCGAATGGTGAAAACACTAGTATCGACCAAGTTACGATTCTTACCCCCAACTTTTTCATGATCCTTCCCCTTGTAGTTATTCTCATCGGTAAGAGATTTGCTGCCATAGCAATTCTTTGTTGTTGCATCGACTAAGCTATGAGATTACTGTTAATTTGGCTTTGCAGTTGAAAAATTATGCAAGCATGAATCATGCCCAGATCATCCCTCGTCCACATAGTACTCTTTGACTCATTGGTTAAGTCTAAAAATTAGACATTGTACACCATCAGCATCTCTACAAGGAAAAAATTATTCTCGATTATTTTGTTGGAGAGTAATTTGCTATAAGGGCACCTTAGCTTTAGAATCGATGATTATTCTCACTAATTTCGTTATAACCTAAGCATAAGGCTAATAATGAATATCAATAAAAAAAAATCCCTTCGACCAAGTATACCGGTTTTTTTATTCGGCTTTTTAGCTTACTTCTTGGGTATCGCCCATGCTTTTGCGCTCCCCCCTTTAAATACCAAATACATTTCCTATTCAGATGTTGGAGAAGGCAAGGTGCTTGTACTCATTCATGCTTTTCCAACGGATAAAGCACTCTGGGCACCTCAACAGCAAGCGTTAAAACAGCATTTCCGCTTAATCACTTTAGACTTATGGGGTTTTGGTCATTCAGAAGGGACATCTGGTCAAACAGTCACCATGACGGAATATGCTGATCAAGTCGCCCAATTGCTTGATCAACTCTACATTAAGAAAGCAATTATTGGCGGCGAATCAATGGGCGGCTATGTTGCGCTCGCATTTTTACAGAAATATCCAGAAAAAGTAGACGGCCTAATTCTCTCCAACACACAAACCGTTGCTGATGAGCCGAGTTTAAAAAAACAACGGGAAGCAACAGCAAGAAAGATACTTGCCCAAGGTACCGAACAGTTAATCAATGACTTCATCGTCAAAGCATTATCACATGAAGCCTCTGAGCAAACACGGTTATTTTTGCAAAACATCATCATGGTACAAACACCCTCAGCGGTTGCTTCTGCCCTGCGAGGGATAGCTAGCCGAAAAGATACTGCAAATGCACTGGCCGAAACCAAGATACCCATATTAATCATTACAGGGGATCGGGATATTGTTGTCCCCCCTCAACACAGTGCTAACATGCATGTTTTAGCAAAAAATAGCAAATTGGTCGTGCTAACCGACGCAGGACATTTATCTAATTTAGAGCAACCTGAACAATGGAATAAAGCAGTCATTGAGATGTTTAATAAAGCAAAATAGGAGAGGGTAGCTAGCCTTAATCTGCTGGCTGCCCTGTTTCACTTCTCTAGTGGAATCAGGTATCAATTACCAATGAATCAATTTGTAAGTTCTAATATCGTTTTCTTACGCAAGATTAACTGAAGAATAATTCCATACAAGGGTATAAAAGTAAGTAAGCTGATGGTGAGTTTAAATACCAAATCCACCGTCGCAATTTCTACCCAATGCGCACTTAAAAAAAGATTAGTACTGTGGTAGAAGGCAATAAAAAAGAAACAGAAAGTATCTAACAAATTACCAAACACATTGGAAACACTGGGAGCGATCCACCATTTTGGATAAAGTCTCAGTTTTTGGAAAATGACAATATCAAGTAATTGGCCTAGCACGTAAGCAGCGAGGCTTGCTAAGGCAATGCGTAATGCGAGTGTATTATGGGCAAATAAATCACCCTGGCTGTAATAATTCGAAATAAGAAAAGAACAGAGAAGGCCGGGCAACATAGCCAGCATAACAACCCTTCGTGCTTCACTCTGCCCAAGCAAGCGAGTACTTAAATCAGTTAAGATAAAAATGATGGGGTAAGTAAATGCACCGCAAGTCGTGCGGAATCCTAAAAAAACAAAAGGGAATTGCACGAGCGTGTTGCTTAAGCAGATAATGCTCACATGCGCCAATACCAACCATTTTATTTTGGAGTTTTGAGCACTCATCGAGTCATGTATAAAATTGAATCATTATGACATGACCTAACCCCACGGTTCAAGCCCAGACTAAGGCAACTATTATTGATTAAGCAAAATAAGCTCTATACAGCAAATACAAACCAACAATAATGTAAACGAGGGCTGCTACAATAAAATACCTTGGATTTTTAAGCCATCCTTTCGCCATTCTAATACCTAATTCTGGAGCAAAAAGACGTAAAAGCCCGCCGATTAACACCAACCAAGCAATAACTGTAATGATTACGGGCCACCCAATAACCCAGACATTATGTGCAATGACCAAAATCAAGCCTAAAATGAGGGTTATTGCCCCAACAACCACCATCAATGCGCTGTCAGAAACAAGCTCATTGATTGCCGTCTTTAACGTTTGTTGGCGTGCGATTAAAAACAGCCCCATGATCACAAAATACCAGCCAATTACTTTTGCTAAAAACATCGTGAATTCCATGACAATTCCCCAATAATCTGAATAAGTTATCCCATACTATAAGTATAGTTGACCACCCATTCCATTAAGCTTATTTACAGATGTTTTTTTGAAGGCAATTTTTATTCTCTTTAGATAACAAAGATTGACTCACTCCTTGGAATTTGTCTTAATCCCTTGTCAATAATTGAGTGAGACTTCGTATGCCTTGTTCCAATTTATTTAATTTTTTTACGTCACGCGCACCCTCTTCCTCGGCAGCACATCGGAATACCCAACGTACCAATGCCGGAACTCAGATACTTGGTGAAATTATGAGTAGTACGACAGACCCATCAGATCCAAATCCTTTGACCATCCTTCCTACCGCATGCGCACAAACGGTTGCGTCGTTCTATTCTATTTTGCGCCACGATACTCATACTTACGAAAAAGGCATCCATTTATTACAAACAATTTTGGCAGGGGCTAGAACGGGGATATCGATTTACTTACTTTACAATCCTCATACCTGCAATGACGAATTTAAAGCCTTCATTTGCACCACACTTGCTTTATGCGGAACGCTTTACGGTGCTACCCTTTTAGTAACTTGGGTTCCGAGCGAAGTATCAAAAGATCCTTTTGTTACTGCAGGCAATCCCACCACTGCTCCCACTGATGGAACAGTAGAATCTCAGGAAGAAGATGGGGCAGGTGACGCCCCTGAACCACAAGGGATGACACTCTAGACAAATTCAGGGATGAAAGGCGGGGAATCATCTGTCCCCGCCGAATTGGTATTGAATTGTGCTGACGCGGTTCACGAAAGTCATGATTTAAGTAAGGCCATATCTCGATGAATACGCCACATAAAGAAAATCATTAATAAAGGAATCATCAGCAAATAGACTGCTATAATCAGCAGGATGATATTGATCATAGAGGGGCTTAATTTCAATTTGTTTAGTAAACCACTTAGTTCCTGAATTTGTTCGGCATTTTTCTTAATCATTAACGAACTTTGCTGGATAGCAGCAATATTTTCCTGAATTGCTTGTGTACTGCGGTTAACAATTTTTTCATTATTTTCTATGGCTAGGCTGGCCTTTTGAATCGCATCACGATTTTCTAAAATCGTTTTGATGCTCATCTCAACGACTTTTTTATTCTCAGCGATAATGCGGCTGCTTTCTTCTACAGCCAATTTGTTCATTTCTATAGCGCTTGTACTCGCTTGTACTGCCAATTTGTTTGTCTCTATTGCATTTGTACTCGCTTGTACAGCCAATTTATTTGTTTCTATCGCGCTAGTACTGGCTTGCACTGCCAATTTGTTTGTTTCTATGGCTTCCGTCGCCGACTCCACTGCTTTTTTATTTTCACCAATCGCATTGGTGCTTTCTTCGACTTGATCTATCAGTTTGCAACCACTAATCATGACGATGATGAAAAGCAGCATTAAACAAGACAAACTTTTCAGGGATGATGCTTTTTTTAGATTTCCTATCATTTGTCACATCCTTTGTTATCTTGATGATGGGGATCGAAAGTCCTTTCCCTGTCCGATATTCTTTAATTTACAAATCTACGAACGAACATAGGGCTAAGAGCCTTACCCGTGAAGAAAATCTCTATATTACTTTCTGTAAGCAGCTTATATCACTATTCAATGATAATTTTGAAAGAATTTCAAGCGATTACTGCTTGCCTCAATAGCTGCCTCACTTTAAGGCCTGATAAGCAGTAATCGATTAATTTTCTTCAATATAGTTATACCCTACTCATTTCAATTGAATTGCGTTCCTCATCATCCTGCGCATGCCCCTCCTCCTCACCATGCTCCTGTGGTTCAGTCGCCGCTCTGACTGTTCTATTTCCAGTAGAGGGAGTCGGATTTTGAGCCAAAACCATACCTACAGAACCTGTAACAACCAACGTTGCACCATATAACGTTTGGAATAAAGCGAGGGCGGTACAGATATCACTTGTTAACTCGCTATTACAGGTTTCATGCTGAAACAGTAGGGCTATTGCCAAACCTGTTTCTGCACTTGAAAGTAAGGTTTGCAAAATTTGCACCAATTTTTCATGCAAATGGGTATCAGAACGAAAAATGGAATACCCTGATATGAGTGTTTGAGCAAATGCGGTAGGTATCACAGCCCAGGGATTTAATGATCCCGCAACACCTTGGGCAACCTGCCCCGTTACTTGTATCGCACCGTTAGTGATTTGAGTATTAAGTTGTGCTTGAGATGAAGTTGGCGCCTTTGTTGAGAACCAATTAAAAAATCCTGACATTTTAAAATCCTTTTATAAAACGCTAGCAGAATATTAAATTAATACGAATTTCGACCAAAAAGTCAATGTTATTTACTAACGGATAACTGATAGTCCAATTACACTGGTAACCCAAAGGGATTTTTTCCTACGAGTTATTGCTGCCTGCAAGATTAGTGTCTTCACACTTACTGCATATGAATTGTGGTACAATGAATTTTACACCCAAAAAGAGATTTACCTTGAACACATTACCTCAATGCCCGAAATGCAATTCAGAATACACCTACGAAGATGGCTCGCTTCTCATTTGCCCAGAATGTATGCATGAATGGGTAAAAGAGGCTTCAAATAAAAGTGAAGAAAATGAGCGGATTGTGAAAGATGCTAATGGGAACAGACTTCAAGATGGTGATACGGTTACGGTAATAAAGGATTTAAAGGTCAAAGGCTCCTCATTAGTTATCAAAGTAGGTACCAAAGTTAAGAATATTAAATTAGTCCAAGGTGATCACGATATTGATTGTAAAATCGAGGGCGTGGGGGCAATGAAATTGAAATCTGAATTTGTTAGAAAAACCAACTAATTCATTTATAGTTAAAACCCACTCTAATAGTTATTTTACATGGTAATAAGTCCACGCTTTTATAAACTTTGTAACTCAAAATTTGCTGCTGTTTTTTGCATTGCCAATCGATAAAAAGCAATAGATAAAAATAGCAACTCTCCCCGTCTACCTTCCGGAATGTTGATTCCGTGGATAAACCCCAGATCATTGCTTTGGGAGGCAACATGCGGTTGTCCCATAAGTATCCCACCTTCCCTCTCCCCCGCATGAAGTGTGGGGGAGAAGCAATCAGGTATGAACCGAGAGAAAATTGTTATTTTTGTCTGCCTTATTGCCTTATTTTATTGCCCTGAGCAGGGAAAATTTGACTTAATTTTGCCCCATCCCTTAAGACTCCCTTAAGCTTTACTATTTATAATTTATTCTTTTATAAGTTCTTCCTGGGTCTAGCTAAATGTTCGAATATGAGAAGCAAAAATTAATAAAATTCAAAGACAAAACAGCAGGTAAAAATAGGAATCCTCTGGATGGTTTTTACGAAACTGAGGGAGAGCCTAAGAAGAAATATTTTATTAAAAAGCCAGCTGATCAAAGGGAATTATTTATCGAAGGATTAATCGGGCGACTTTATAAGGGACTCAAAGACAGAAATCTTATAGATGAAAGATATCATCGCTCTTTAATTTGTGCCGACTTCATCCAATGCGAAGATGGCAGCTATGCGCTTATCCAACCTTGTGAAGAATTTGATGAGCTCTTTAAGTTAATTGGCACAGGATATAAAGATGGTTCCGATCGCGATCCACTCTATGAAATGATCTATGGCCCTTCTCTCTATCCAAACCTGACTAAACAAAAGCTCTATTTTGGCTTGTCAGTAGTCCTGATGCTTGCCATCTTAGTCGGAAATTTCAGCGTACACAGTGGTAATATCGTCGTTTTCAAAAATAGCCGACAATCGGAAGATGCCCCGGAAATCAAGCAATTTGGTGGTATCGATAACGGTGCTGCAAATCGTGACTTCGCCAGGCCAGAAAATAACGAAGATATTCTTGTCCCCTATGAATATAAAAAGGGAGGCCTGAGAAATCATGCGTGGTTTACAAAAGGTTATATAGCGAATTATCGAAATATTAAAGGATTGCTTCCTCATATCGCTTCCCATGCGAGAGAACTGTCTGAGAGGATAGGCGGTGATTTTACAGAAATTATTACCAAAGTATTTAAAGAGCTCCCCCCAGATCTATTGCAGAATAATCAAGAAGTATTGGCCGAATTAGCGGAATACACAGCCATCCCTGGATTCAGAACTGCCACGTTTGGGCCTGAAGGTAATTGCCAAAGTGTAATTGGCAAATATGCTGAAACTTTAAACTTACGGTTAGATAAACTAGGCAAATTACAAGAAGCCCCTCATCTTGCAAAAGCATCTGTATCGGTATACGAAAGTTATATTGCTCCAAAGACTTCAAGTCCTTCCTCATCTGTAATAGAAGGAACCCAAGATGAACAAGCGGATGGAGAAGGGGAAGAATTGCCACTAGAAACAGCCTTAAGGATGGAAGAGCCAATTGCCTTCCCAGCCCGCCTGGAAGCTTGGTTGAAGCATTTCGCAGACCCCAGAACACCAATTGATTTTAGCCAAATAGATTACGATTTGTTAATAAAGGATTATAATCACTATGTCGCTGTTCTGGGAAGACAAGGTGATCTATATAATATATGGCATCATGACTTCCAGTCTTCATCCGGCAATCTATTAGCCTTGTCAAGTAAAGCTTCTTTCGATAGCACGGTACAAACAGGTTATGCTTATGTCCCTCAATATCGTGAGGGTGCCCTATTACGCCATTTATATGCCTTTGCAGCACCAGGCCGCCACGCATCCGAACGTTTCTCCCATTATGATAAACTCGATGCCGATTATTGCAGAGAGGAAAATGAATACTGCACTACACACAAGGAAGCTCAGCCCTCAGCTTGGTTAAAAGTAGTCACTGCATTGCAAAGAGCGCATGGGATTATGACGCTCATCAAAGAATTGCAACGTACTAAAGGCAAGGAAAAAGAGTTTGCAGAATACATTCCGATATGGAAAGAAGACCTTCTAAGCCAATTACACGAATTTAAAAAAGCCTCCGATATAATTACCGACTTGTTTGAGAAAAACACGACACTTAGCACTACTGTAACCGCTTCAGATGAAGAAAAAGACACTCTTAATCCTCGTTATAATGGCTTATTTTTTTACCCCATTACCTATGACGAGCTTAAAGAGATGAGTGGAGCTCAACTGCTTACCATTTGCTTGGAGGAATTATACTCTACCCAGGTAGAAGATATCGAATTAAGCCCATTATTGACACAAATCGTCAGCAATGACCTTTTTTGGAATCAGGCAGAAAGCGCCTACTCTGAAAGCACCTTCAGAAACCGTACTGATAACCCCCATGAAAAAATGGTGCTCTTAACTACCTGGCGCAGCAACCTACTGGAATATCGAAAAATAGTACTTCAATTTCATCAAGAGGACTCGCTATCAAAAAGGGAAGAACTGTTGAGCATGGCATGGGACAAACTTGAAGCACTACCTTTATCTCTTAAAGCTGAGCTCAGAAAAGATTTCGAAGCCGCTTCTTCAATTTTAAATCAATGGAAATTAAGTCATGACACTTATCAGGAGAAAGAGCATACCTATCTTGAAGCATCTGGCCAAAGAAAAATTAGTGCCTTCAAAGAGTTAGATGAAGCTTTCAGGGAATTGCCCCCCAGCTTAAAGCAACCCTATCAAACGGCGAAAGAAGGTTATGATAAAGAAATCCTTTTTTTAAATTCTTACGAAGAATTTAAAAAGGTGCAAATTTTAGAGGAAAAAATAGCCGCTTTTGAGCCCCTGAAAGGGTTGTATTTACAACTGCCTCCCGGAATACAACGCAATTATCAACCGCTGTTGGCTCAATTACAAAAGGAGCATGAACTTTATCAAAAAGTTAAAAACAATCAGATAGTAAATCCAGGTTATACGGTAGAAAAAATTGAGAGAGTCTTTAACCTCATACGGTCTAATCAAGAGTTGGCTGAAAGGTTGATGGAAGGGGCAATATCCGATAGCTCTCTCTGGCATGCCATTGAAGCCACAGAAAAAACGGTTTTCACAAAAGAAATTGCCCAAGATTTACTGACGATAAAACAATTTCATGATCACAAAACTGCTGATAATCCACACGATCAACAGTTTATTGAAGAAATTAATAAATTTTATGATAAAGCGTTAGGTATCCGTTTATCTCAGAAGACCATCAAGAAACAAGCAACCGAAATCCTAAAGACAGCTGAAAATGAGTTTACTCATCGTGACAAAAAGATACGCTTTGTAGCTGATGTAATCATGCTAGTTAGCATTTTGTTCGCTGGATTAGGATTATTCATTATGGGCGGGCGATATCTTGCTGGTAAGCATCCGCTCTTTAGCTGCTCCGCAACCGCTAGGCAGGAAGAGTTAGCTGAAAAATGGATGTCAAAAACCGATCAATTAACTGATGAAACTGTCGAGGCCTGTCTTTTCACCGAACCTCCAGCTATTCCGGTTAATTAGGGCGACCGGGCTTCACACTTAGGCCAATGACCCGAACTTCGGGTCATAAAAGCAGATAGCTGAGGCTAGCTAATCAAGAATTACTTTAGCCAGCAAAGATAATTTTGCCATCAAAATGATTAATATTTTATTGATTTATTTATAAATTTTACTATTTGACAAATAGTCTACTGTTTTTGTAACATTCGGTAGGCCAGATGTTCGTCATATCGTATATCTATTTTTCAATTATATAATCAGGAAATCACGCTCATGTACCCTCTTCCAATACTCGATATTTGGGATTTTGATCAAACAATTACTATCGCGCATACTGCTGGAATCCAAGAAGCCTTTGGGCCTGGAAACAACACTAAATCTAATTTGGATGAAAAAATTGCCCATGACGACAAGCGATTTTGTGCAGTGGCTACCTTCCATCAAGATCCTGAATATGTATTATCGTATTTCCTGCCGCTCTTAAAATTAACTGAAACAGACGTCGAAACAGAGAAAACGGAAACGCTAGCATTCAAGCATCATCGATTAACTAAATTTTACCTAAAAGGCCGCCCGCAACCTTTTATTATTGCAACCCCCTTGCTCGAGAATTATGAGAATAACGTAAAAACGATCTACATTCAGGGCAAAAATATCATGCTTGAGTCCATCAGTACTGCCCTGCCTCCATGCTCCGAATATCACTATTACGATGATTCGGAGAGATGTTACACAAAAGCAAGGGAAAAAGGCATTTTCCATTGTTATTACGTAGACAAAGATGCTTCTCGTTTATCTTTCAAAAAGGAATATCATCTTACCGCAGCAGCAGAGCTGAGCGTTCTACTTAATGCTTACAAACGATTACAAGAAGGCTTAGAAATTCCTTCTCCGAATTCCGAAACGCCTTTAGTTGCCCTGTCATTTTATTCAAATAAAACCGTTTCAGATAAGGGGAAAGATCTAGAGTTAGAACAAAAAGCGGATCGAGGACAACTTCAAGCGGTGAATAGCCTATTCGCTTTTATAAACTCCTCTTCAACAGCAGAAATCGAAGGCTTAGAATTATTGGCTGAAGATGAACTTGGTCTTCTAATTAAAGATTGGGAAACCAAAAACAAGGTTACCTTGGATCAATTTGTTTCTCGATTGCGTGAGGACAGGCTTGCGGTTGAAGAATATGTATCCGACGACGAACATTATGAGAACGTTGAGTTTCTTAAGTTAGGTTAAATTTATCTAATCCAGTCGCAACCGCAGGGAGCGGATAGAAACATAACCTCTCCTACAGCCGCGACTCGGATCTTAACTTAATGGCGATGAGTTAACGCCTTAACCCGACTACCAAAACTGAGAGATAACACCATATCACTCAGATTTTTCTTGAGCCGAAGCCAATTCAAGCATGTTGTATGTACCTAAATCGGTGATTAAAGTGCCCAATTCTGGACTTCCCAATCCGGTAACATAATCGTAACCATCTTGCGCGGCACAAAAATACTCACAATCCCCATTTTCACCTGAACTCACATCGTTGAAATTATAGATGTAACTGCCAGTGCTTGGGTTTGCTATTGTGTACAGCAGGTTACTGAATTTTCCACCTAAATTAGTTCCCAATGCGGAATTTGCAACAGCGGCGATAGCTGCCCACTGAGGCGCGCCGGCGCTTGTTCCGCCCACAACTTGCCAACCCACGCCTTCATCACTGGGCACGGAATTGTAGACCGCAAACCCGGTTTCTGGATCAGCATTATAGGCAACATCAGGAACACCACGCATATTATTCGATTGCGGTATAGGTAAACTGCTTTGTCCTGCAGGCCAACTTTCTACCGAGCTGACTCCACCGCCACTTCCAGACCAAGCTGTTTCGCCATGGTAATTGCCATGATTATCTATTCTTAAAGTCGTACCACCAACACCGACGACATAAGGTGAAGAAGCAGGATACATTGTACCTGCACCATTATCACCAGAAGAAGCGAAGAAAGTGACTTTTGGATTGTTGAAAACATCATCTAACGTGGTTTGTTGTGCAAACTCACTGCCTCCCCAACTCATTGAAACGACAGTAGCACCATTATCAACAGCAACTTGAATCGCTTTGAATAAGTCTTGCAAGCTATCACTTGCAGCTTCAACTAGCATGATTTTCGCTTCTGGCGCCATTGCATAAGCCCACTGGACATCCAGGGCAATTTCACCAGCCCAACCCGCATCCGTTCTCGGTCTCTTGCCGTTCGCATAGATTTTTTTGAAACAGCCATTTTTAGTGGTGCAAGCAGGTAGGCCGAAATGCTTAGTGAACACACCTAAATCCGCTTCAATCCGTGGGTTATCATAAGCATCAACAATGGCGATAACTTGTCCCTTCCCTTTGGCTGAAATAGTATTAAAACCATAAGCATTACGCACCTGGTTTGGTGTTAATCCTGAGGGTCTTAAATGGTTGGTGTGAGGTTTATAGTGAATTGGATGATGAACTTTACCCGGTGCATCAGGTAAAGCATGGGCTTGGGTACTGAGGATTCCAAGCAACACTGGGGCGACAAGCAATTTAAGCTGGAGTTTATCCAATCTAAGCTTCATTACATCTCCTTATAAATTAATCCGTACAAAATTGGTAACTATTCCGCTTACTGTTTCCATAGAGAGGAGTAAGCAAAAATAGTCGAGGTTATCCTGTCATATGGAATTTAGTTTGTCTAGCTGAATCCCAACTAACCCAATGGATCTACTCGCAAATTGTTTCAATTTGTTCAACTTCTTTTTTACTCAGCTCAAAATCAAGCAAGTCTAAATCCTCTTGCATGTGCTGACGCTGAGTGGTGCCTGTCAAAGGGAGTATCCCTACTTGTAAAGCGAAGCGAAATAGGATTTGCGCAATGGTTCGATTATATTTTGTTGTAAGTTCGCGGATTAAAGGAGAGAAAAGGTATTCTTGATTCGCTGTCAATAGTGAAAAGCCTTGATAAATAATGCCTTGTTTGGCACAAAATTCCCTTATTGCTTTATCCCATTTTTTTATAGCAAAACAACGATTTTGCACAAAACTTGGCTTAATCGATGCATTTTGGCATAGCACTTCCAGCTGATTTAAGCTGACATTTGAAACGCCTAAAAATTTAACCTGCCCGTCTCGACATAAAGCTTCCATCGCGTACCAAGCTTGCAAATCTGCTTCGGTAATCCCTTGAATATAAAGAGGACCATGGAGAACATAAGAATCAATATAGTCGGTGTGCAGATGTTTGAGCGAGCTTGCAAATGATTGGTTGACTTGCTCACGAATAGGGGCCGACTCATCATAAGGCTTACGGTGATCTTGGCCACTGGCAAAAGTAAATTTTGTTTGCAGAAATAAATCTGCCCGTGTTTTGCCGCTTGTCGCCAGGAATTGTTGGATGCCTAATCCGACACCCTCCTCAAAATAATGTCTACGTTGGTTAGCCGTATCAATGCCTTCAAACCCTGCATTCAAAGCCGTGAAGGTCAGTTCCTGGGTACGTTCTTCTTTCCAGGCCGTGCCGTATAAAAAAGCAGGGATTTTTTGTTGTTGTAAGTCGCGTTTAAACCTATCCAGCACCATTTCTCAATCTCCTTGTCATTTATTCGCTGCGTAAAGAGACCATAGGCTCCAATTTTGCCGCCCGCCTTGCAGGATAAAAGCCGAAAAAAATCCCGGTTGCTACAGACACAGCAAATCCCGCTAAAGGGGGCATAAAATAGACAGTAAACGACCAACCACTAAAATAGGCGACAACACGAGTAAAGATCAACCCTAAAATGACCCCCAAAAAGCCGCCTAAAAGCGAGAGCATAACCGACTCAACCAGAAAAAGGGTTTGGATCTCTTTGTTTTTTGCCCCTACCGCTTTGCGTATGCCAATCTCTTTTTTACGCTCACTGACTGAAACTAACATGACATTCATGACGCCAATTCCCCCTACTAACAGGGAAATACTGCCAATGACCGCCAGCAACAGGGTAAAGATATGACCTTGGTTTTCCATGCTGGCAATAATTTGCTTAGCACTTCGTGGAAAAAAACTCAATTTCGGAGCTTGCGCAATTAAAATTTGCCTCACCTGGGCAATGACATCATCGATTGGACTATCCGGTTTTAACAATAAAACGGCATTATTTATTTTGTTTTCTTTGCTCACCAATGCCATCCCTGCTATCGGAATAATAACGGATTGATTGATATCCTCGTTAAAGAAACCATTTTCTTTCCAGGGGTTGGCTATCCCTATAATCGTATAAAGCGCTTGGCCGATACGGATTTGTTTACCTATCGGATCCTCAAAACTGACTTCTTTTATTTGTCGTGCCAAGGTGTCGCCAATCACACAGAAATGCTCAAATGATTCAACAAATGAAACAAAATGGCCACGAGCCAGCTTAACATGAATGATATTGGCTAAAGACTCATCGGCGCCAATGATTGCCCCTTGCAGCATTTTTCCTTCAAAACTGATGGGTTGATAGCCTGTTCCATAAGGTGCGATGCGTAAGACTTGCGGTATTCGCTCCGGAATTTGCCGCCAAACACGTAAGGGGATTTGATTTTCCCCGTTATTCGATTTACTCGGCGTTTTTTCATACACCGAGATCGCAAGTAAATCGGTGCCTAGTGCTTTAAACTGGGCTAACGCTTTCTCAGTTGCCAATTGCCCGCAGCTAATTAAGGCAACCACGGCGGCTGTGCCCACTAAAATACCCAGTACGGCAAGAAAGGATCGCAATTTTGCAGCGGCCAAATTCACTAATGCTTGTTGGAAATGGTTAAGCAATGTCATCGCCTGCTCTCTGCAATGATTCGCCCATCTGCCAAGGTTATGCGCCTTGCGCATTGGGCGGCAACTTGCTCATCATGGGTTACCAAAATAATGGTTCGTCCCTCATTATGAAGAGCTAAAAATAGATTCATCACCTCACTCCCTGTGCGAGAATCTAAAGCCCCTGTGGGCTCATCCGCTAAAATCACTTTCGGCTCCCCCACCAGCGCGCGCGCAATCGCAATGCGCTGTTGCTGTCCACCTGATAATTGCGTGGGGCGATGTTCAGCGAATGATTGCATTCCCACACGAGCAAGGGCATAAGCCACACGCTCATCGATTTCAGCTTGTGCAACGCTTCGGTAGGTTAAAGGCAAGGCAATATTTTGTTTGGCATTAAACCGTGGCAACAAATTAAATTGCTGAAATACAAATCCAATACTTTGATTGCGTAAAATAGCTAAGGCATCTTCACTTAAGCCCGCGACATTGTTGCCACGAAGCAAGTAATTGCCGCCATCCGCCTTATCCAGTAAACCGATAATGTTCATTAAGGTGGATTTACCCGAACCTGAGGCACCCACGATGGCAAGCAATTCCCCTTCATCCACAGTCAGGGAGACTTCCTTAAGCACTTTGGCGCTCACGCCGCCAATTGTATAGGTTTTAACGATGTTGTTTAGGGCAATCAACGCGTCACTAGTCATAGGCCACCACGTCACCCGATTTAAGGCCGGAGGCAACAACTACCTTATCGGCAAGCGCTGCACCCGTTGTTACGACACGTGTTTCTGGTGAACCGTTTTTTGTGATTATTTTGACGATGGATCTGCCTTTCTCCTGCCTCACCGCCGTGATGGGCACAAGGAGTTGTTCATTGCTGTCAACAGCGATTTCAATTTCGGCACTCATGCCTACTTTAATCCAGGGACGCTGTAATTCATTAAGCGCTTTCACTTCAACCACTGCACTGAATGAGGGCAGGGCGCCTCCGGGAGTGGTTGTTGCTTGCGCATTCACGGCAACCAACTCGCCTTTTAAGACATGGTTGCCTAAAGCAACACCTGTCACCTTGGCGCGCATGCCTGGGCGGATTTTATCGATATCAATTTCTGGTATGTCGATTTCGACGCTAACCCCTGTTAAATCACCGATCAGTGCAAGCACTTGTCCTGCTTTCACAGTTGATCCCACACTTAATTTCCCTGAGTTCTCTTCCCCTGATTTGGGAGGATAAAGCAAGACGCCATCGGCTGGGGCTTTTAGGTGAATTAAATTGTGTTGACCTGCCAAAGCCTGCCTTACTTTCTCGAACTCAGCAATATTCAATTCCGATAAATGTTGGGCATTCCCGTCATCCATTTTTTCCAGCATTTCAGTTAGCCGTCGGGTGGCTTGAATCAAACTGACTTTAGCTGTTGCTAAGCTTGATTTTTCACTTAAGAAGTTATTTTTTGATATCAACCCGGCATTCCAAAGCTCTTGGGTGCCATTAAATTTTGACTGTGCAACAGTAAAATTATCCTTCGCTTTGAGGTACTCAGTCAGCGTATCGTTATATTGTTTTTGTAATTCGTTGGAATTTAACGTGACAACGACATCTCCTTTTTTAACATGCTGCCCATAATGGTAATGCAGGGTTTCAACCACAGCATCCATCGGGCTTGTTAGCGCGCTTTCATGTAAAGGCTGAATTGTGCCAGTGAAATAAAGTGATTTATGCACGGGTTCCGGTTTAACCACATAAGTCTGAGCAGCATTTTTCTTTTGCTCAGCATGATTTCCACAGCCTACCAGTAAACTGAGTAAAGCAAAAATGAATATTAGCCTGTTTCTCATGCACCGTACCTAAGTTTAATTTGCCAATGATCGAGGGTTTTACCCAAAATGCGATCAAGGGTGGATAATTGATTAAGGTAGGCTATTTTAGCACCAATTAGACCCATTTGTGCCTGAATCAATTGGTTCTGCGTATTATTCACATCCAAAGCACTGGCAATGCCGGCTTGTTGTTTCTTCTTTTCCAGTTCATAGGATTTTTCAGCCAAAGCAACTTGCTTTTCCGCAAGTTGGTACCGTTTTGCCAAGCTTTCAATGCTATTGATGGTATTGGTGATAGTCGTCTCTAAGCTTCGCTTCAGCGCTATCAGATTCAAGCGATCTTTTTCCAACCTCACTTTAGCGGAAATGAGTTGGCTGCGGCGACTCAGATCGTGCAAGGGAATCGTTAAGGTGACCCTGGCAGTTTGGTTGATGTTTTGTCCATTGTAGATGGAAGGAAAACCTCTTTGGCCATCGACCTCGTTGATTCTGCCGCTTTGCACATTAGCGCCCACATCCAGCTGCCAGAGCTGTTGGTTTTTAGCCACCTTATACGCTCTTTCATCGGCACGCAAGACCATTTTTTGCGCTAAATATTGCGTGTTATGTTGCAGTGCCCACTCAATGGACTCTTTTAAATCCGGTACAATGATTTTTTTAACGACGACATTGCTCGGTACCGATAGGCGCATTTTAGGATCCAAGCCTATCGTTTGCAGCAAATCTTGGGCAGCAATTTTAAAATCGTTTTCAGCCTGTTCGACCATTAAACTCAATGACTCAATTTGATAGGATTGCTGAATATTGCCTGTAGGCTCTAATTGGCCTGCGGCTATCTTTTTCTCATTGATTTCATAAGTTTTTCGTGCCTCCTGCAATTGCAGTTTTTGGTTTTGCAAATTATTACCGCTTAAAATCAATGCCCGGTAAGCAGTGATGACCTGGGTGATTTGATCAATAACCGACTGTTGTAAATTTAATTTATTTAACCATTCATTGTCGATTGCATCCAATAATCCCGCTTCATTGGCTGCTTTACCAAATCCTCGTAATAAAGGCTGGTTGATGGAAAAATTTAACACGGGTGAGTAACTATTGTAATTCGCTACATTATTATCGATGTTTAACCCTATTTGCGTACCTAGTTTAGTTTTCAAATTCACTTCAGGCGAAGCAATAAAGCTTTTATTCGTCGTATTACCCACACCACTGTAACGGCTTTTCTCCACAGAAGCAGCGCCAGCCAAAGCATATTGCAACTCAAACTCATTATGCGCCAATCGCAACTCATACCGCTGGATGATACGATCCAATTCCGCATTTTGAATATTTGGGTTATAACGCAGAGCAAGCAAAATCGCTTCGCGCAAACTTAAGCGCTGCGCTTTTTTATGACGGACCTCAGGTGAAGTGGGCAGATCCACCCAATGATCAAGCATGAATTCAGGGCTACTAATCGCCTTTTGCAAGCGCTCATTCGCCTCAGAAACGCGAGCAGCCTCAGCGGCCGGCTTATCTACCCAGCGGTACAAAGTTGTTGGCTCAGGCTGAGGTAATAACTCACGCTCACTTTTTACTTCTATGTTCCGTGTAGAGGAAGGGGGAGAGCTATTACCAGTGGGGATAACAGGTGCAGGAGGGGCGGCAAGCAAAGAATTACTCGCTACAAGGCAACTGCCCAGCAGCAACAGCTGCCAATTGATTAAAAGCGCCACTCATAAACCCTGAAAATCTTCATGTTTAAAATTAAACCATATTTTCCTTGAATACAGAAGTATTTTGTATTACGGGTATCCTGCAACATAAGCGCATCTCACCAACAAGGCTAAACCTTTTGTATCAGGGTATGGATTTGTCGTGGGATTTGCAGTATTAGTGAGATTTACAGCATATGCTTCAGTAAAATTAACCTCTGTGGAACTCCAATAGGGTAAGCCTCCGAAATTGCCTAAACCGAGGTAAGCCAAGTTAGCATACATTTCAGCTAATTGCCCTGACGCTGGAAGAAATTTTTGTTGAGGGGATGTTTGAGCATAGCAATCCTCAGCAGCAGGTGCATTCCCTGTACCCGAGTTTTGTATTATTGCTTGAGTATTAGCTAATCCGTTGGTCGTACTAATCGCCATTGTGGAAGCATTGGTTACTTGCCATGATAGAGTTTGACTAGCATCGCCCTGATCAGCAACCGTTACCACCCCACCAGTAATATCAAAAACAAAACCACCATCCTGGATAAAACCGACAGCCAAATTGTTTGAAACACCTCCTGTTGAAGCTAGAGCATGTATATTATCGGCAATGTATGCCGTATCTGAGACAAGGCCAATGGTGCAAGTCTGTCCAGGAAAGATACCCGTACAAAAGTTATCGACTTCTGTTACTCTTGTCCAGCCAGAGGGCAGCACAAGCGATATATCAATGGCGGGTCCAGATGTGTTGTTGTAAGTTACCGAATAAATCGTCTGTGTGCTAGCAGTGGGCGATACGGTAATGTATGGATTTCCCGATATTGTGGGGACGAGAGTTAAATTCGTGTTTTGGGTAATAATTGTTAACTGTACAGTATTGGTATTATCACCGCTGATATTGACAAGATCAGTGGCAGAGGTAGTGTTACCATGGAATGTCATTGTACAGGTACCTGATGGAGCGAGAGAAGGCCCGCAGGTAGTGCTGTCAAACAGGGTCGTCGGATTTGCCGCCAAATTCAGTGCGGCGGTTGTTGCTGAGGTATTGGTTATTGTGACTACCCCCGTGGAACCAGGGGAACCAGCGTCAAGGGTCAACTTGGTAGGAGAAATCGAAATAACCACCGGATTCACTGTAACCGTGAGCACAGTAGCGTTAGTTGCATTAGGCGTTACACTTTGAATGGTAAATTGGCTATCTGAGGAGCTGCTTGGCGCCTGGAATGTTATTGTGCAGGATGTAAATGGCAGAAAGGGGGAAGATGGCGAAAAGTTACAGGTATTGGCCGTAACTTCCACACCTTGTGGACTTGTTGTTCCTACTGCAGGCAAAATATTGCTTGTAACTGCTACCGTAGAGAGGTTCGTCACTGTAACGCTGTTAGTAGCCCCACCTTCTTCCAAAGCAAGCGGATTGGGTATCACCTCAAGGGTAGCCTGTATAATGGTAATCTTTACAGCGGTTTGATTGGTATTCGATCCTTGAATAAGAATATTGACTCCGCTTGGTTGCAGGAATGAACCAGAAACTCGAATCGTGCAAGAGCCCCCAGGCCCCACAGTAGCACAAGCTGGACTGGTTGTTGCTGTTATTCCCGAACCTGAAGGGATTGTAGGTTGAACATTATATACCGTGTCCGTTGATGACAGATTAGTCACCGTAATTGTCCCTAGCTGATTGATGCCTAAAGTAAGATTTGGACTCGCAGAAATCCGGACCGCTTTAGCAGAGACCGCCAAATTTACTGGATTCGTGTTCGTTCCTTGGATTGGCACAGTGATAGTTGATTGTACCCCTGATGCAGAAAAGGTAATTGTACAAGAATTGCCAGGGGACAAAGATGAGGGGCAGGTATTAGAGCTTACTTGAATATTTGCACCAGCAGGAACCCTTGCACTAATATTCTGGGCAAAATCCGTTGTACTTGTATTGGTCACAGTTACTGAGCCAGAATTCCCTACCCCTAAGACCAAAGGATTAGGTGAAACGCTGAGATTAATATTGGAGGCGGTTATAGGGATAAGCAGTTGGTTGGTATTTGTTCCCATAACCGACAGGGTTGTCGTTGCCGGCGAACCTGAAGCAAATTTGAGAACACAGGACGCCCCTGGAGCCAAATGAGATGGGCAGGTGCTACTGGTCAATGATATAGCGGTATTAACAATAAAGTGAACATCCAAGTGTTGCACGAAACCAATCGAGCTTGTGTTTGTGATAGTGAGTGTTCCACTATTTCCGACACCAAAGGCTAAAGAAGAAGGCGTTGCTGAGAGGCTCGCAAGCAAAGCAGGACTCAGATTAACCTGCATAATATCCGTTGGATAAGGTTGTGAACAAAGAAAGGCATCCGGCCGATTATCACCTGGTCCCATCGTCTTACATACAACGGGTCCAGAATGCACGCCGCCAACCATTTCATGCGCAATTAATTCCAAAATCAGAAGACAGGATTGGCCATGCGCCAAAACAAACGGTGATCGGCATGTACCCGGTGCATTGGTGACAACGTGGTGGACGCCAGGAATGGGTACTGTTGTTAATTCGCGGGCAACCCCTGTGTTATTTGTGATCATGTATTGCGCATACGCAAAGCCGTTCGCCGGCATCACATAAGGCGCCCTTACCACAGGGAGAATATTAAATTTGACTTCAGCTGCTTGAGCTACAAACGCAGTAATCAAGAGAAAAACCGTAGCAGCCCATTGCCGCAATGAAGTCTTCTTCATAAAATCAATCCTTGAAGAGATAGCTAAACACTTAGTTAAGACACGTAACTCACACTAATTTGTAATTCGTGGGTACGCAAACTATTAATATGAGGACCTGTGCCAAGGGTTTGGCCAATTGCCGGGCCTAAATTACTCCTTCCCCAATCAGCAAACTCGTAACCAAGACCAACATGCCAGTTATCGTCCAACACAGTTTCCAATCCTGCACCTAGCGTATAACTGAAAGCAGACTTACTTTCATCGCTAAATGAGGGGGGAGGAATCTCCTGGAACAAACGTGTATTGAGGGTAAACCCCGAGGAATGGTTATAACCTATACCAGCACTGCCACTGATGTAGGGAAGCAAATCGTAATAGTTGGGGTCATATAAAAATTTTGCTTTAAGCGCCCCGCGCACATTTCTTATTCCATAGGAGTAAGTGAAATTACCAAACTCAATATTAGAGTCCTCAAAAACATTCCCTTTTACTCTTACCTGTGAAGAGGCGCCAAAAGCTACCCCTATCTGGGAAGTCACAACTGAGTTAATTTGGCCAACCAAACCGAGAAAAATCTCACCGGTGAATAAGGTATTGGTTCCCCTTGCGGTGGTAACCAGTTTAATTGTGCGGCTCGCAGGCAGCGGAATATAGGCGGTATTGATATTCGGTTGTACCGTAAGGACCTGCGATTCCCCTGGCCTGGCCCAAGCAGGACCGACACTTAAGGTTGCAACGAAAGGCCATCCACTTCTGTCATCATAAGCTGAACGCGAATACATCTCCCCTGCAAGTACATCCGTTGCTAATGCACAGCCTAGTAGTACCATCGGCAATTTTTTAATGGTCATTCTACGTCCCGGTATCGATTACTTAAACAGAATGATTTATACCTTATTCAGAAATTTTTTTCTACGAATGAGCGCAACTCCAATATAACAAAAATGGGTACTTAAGGAGGGTAATGTTAAAAGGTTAGGACAGAACCATTATAAATTGATAAGGGTTACATACCTGCGAACCATTTCAGGTGAATTTTTTCCCTGCTGCCTGCTCAATAAATAGTCTTTTCATTGGCGTTAATTCATTACATATCCGCAAACCTAAACCTCGCAGCGCGACCACCGGGGGTAAGGAATTCGTGAAGAGTGATTTGAAGCCATCCATCATGGCGATGATTTGCCAAACTTCATATTTACGCTGGCGTTGATAAGCCCCTAAAATTTTTGGCGCTGTTAAGCGATTATTTGAACGCTTAAGGCAAGAAAGCCAGGCAGCCACATCAGCCAAGCCCACATTTAAACCAAGGCCGGCAAGTGGATGAATGGTGTGTGCGGCATCGCCCAACAAGAGCCAGCGTTTTCCGCTGTATTGTTTGGCATGGCGCATTGTAAGAGGGAATTGATAACGCCTGCTCGCTAATTTAACTTCACCTAATTTATGGGCAAATGCGTTAGTCAGATCGCCATTGAATTCCTCTTCAGGAAGCTCCATTAATTTTTTAGCATGCGCAGGTGTTGTGGACCAAACGATCGAACACAAGTTTTCATCATTAAGTGGAAGAAAAGCAAGCGGTCCATCCTCATTGAAAACTTGATAAGCAGTCTGTTGATGCGGCTTTTCCGTGTTGACCAAAGCAACCAAGGCATTCTGGTGGTAAGGCCATGTTGTTAAGGGCACTTTAAGCAATTGGCGACAAGGCGAGTTCCCCCCATCAGCAACCATCAGCAACTGGGCTTTCCAGCCCATTTCGCCTACCGAGACTGAAATCCAATCTTCATCAATCTCGATTTTACTTACCATATGGTAAGACAAAAAAGTTAATTTTGCTTTCTGCAAGTCCAATGCATGCAAGATAGCTTGTTTGAGCACGGACTCCTCAATAATAGAGCCTAAATGATCACTTGCAATCGTTCGCGCATCAAACTCGATATGGGCACCACTTGCTGCATCCCAGACATACATCTCCCGATAAGGTGATACTCGGGTTTTATCCAAATGCTCCCAGACCTTAAGTTCTTGCAATAAATCCTGGGACGCTTGATTGATTGCATAAACGCGTGGATCGATATCAGTTGCATTAACGGTCATGCTTCCCGCATCAATCACTGCGACAGAAAAACCGCGCGAAACCATGGCCAGTGCAGCAGTTAAACCAACAACGCCACCCCCAATCACAATCACATCAAATGGTTGGTTCATTAAGCCCCCTTCTTCTCAAGAGCGATACCGCAAACCAAATCCGGCGTAACCCCTGCAAAGCCGGAGGTGTAATGGGTTAAACATTGTTTTAGAATTTTTAGATTATCGACAGCAATTAATCCCAAATTTCGCGCCAATGCCATACCTGGCAATTGACTTGTGAACACGTCAATCAAACCATCGGTAAACCGGGTAATAGCCATTTCATCATGTTGGCGCATGTATTGATAATTTTGCAACATGGCTGCATTTAATCCCTGTTGAGTAATGCATTGGGCAAGTGTGGCGACATCACGCAAGCCTAAATTAAACCCCTGTCCGGCTACCGGATGAAGTGTGTGTGCCGCATTGCCCACAAAAACGAGCGGCCAATCCACTTTTTTCGCCATCGTGACCTGCCTCAGAGGAAAAATAACGCGTTTGCCAACCCGCACAAATCGACCCAAGCGATAGCCAAATGCTTTCTGTAAAGCTTGTATAAATGCCGCCTCGTCTAAAGCAGATAATCGTGCGGCTTCCGCGGGTGGCAAAGCCCAAACCAAAGAAACACGATTTTCGGCCATAGGGAGTAGCGCCAATGGCCCGGACGCAGTAAATCGCTCATAAGCCCGATTCCCATGGGCTCTTGCTAAACCAACATTCGCCACTATAGCCTGTTGTTGATAATCTTTGATTTTTACCGGCAAGGCACTTAATTGCCGCACTGATGAGTCTGTGCCGTCTGCTGCAACAATGAGTTTTGCCTTAATTGAATAATTTTCGTTTTCAGTGCCTACTGTAACCAACCCTTGGTCTTTATCCAGTGCGATAAGCTTTGCGGGTGCCAAGACATGCTGTTCATCAAGCAGTTGGTATAAGGCGTGGTTAATGTGCTGCATTTCAACCACATAGCCTAAAGGCTTATTTGCTTCATTGGCTAAAGTAGTACTGCCAAAACGGCGTTGCTCCGAAACATGAATGGTTTCAATAGGTGTCCCTTTATTTTGCAAGAGGGGCCAGATATCCAGCATTTGTAGAATACGTATACTTGCAGGTGACAGCGCAAGTGTGCGGGCATCAAAATGAGCATCGACTTTTGCACTAAGCGGATGGGTATCAATCAATAGGATATTGTAGCCTTTGTTCGCTAGGGCCAGCATTAAAATGGCGCCAGTTAATCCGCCGCCAACAATAAGGATGTCAACTTGCCTTTCAACCACGGAGTATAGCCTCAATTTCATCCACTTCCACGGGTAAATCGCCGGTTAAATTCTCATAACCGTCTTTCGTCACTAAGATGTCATCCTCGATGCGTATACCAATATTCCACCAACGCGGATCAACGCCGTTCATGCCAGCACTGATATACAAACCAGGCTCCACAGTGAGTACCATACCAGCCTCTAATTGACGCCATTCCCCCTCAATTTTATAACGGCCCGCATCATGGACATCCAAACCGAGCCAGTGCCCGGAATTATGCATGTAAAACGGCTTATAAGCCTCGGTGGCAATCAATTTATCAACTTCCCCTTTCAACAGGCCTAATTCACATAAACCCGAAGTCAAAATATGAATAATGGTTTGTTGTATTTCATACCATCCTAAACCTGGTTTAATGCTCGCAATCCCTGCTTTTTGTGCTTTAAGCACCAGCTCGTAAATAGCCCGTTGCTCCTTACTGAAACGGCCATTGATGGGAAAAGTACGGGTAATATCTGCTGCATAATTTTCAAACTCCCCCCCAGCATCAATCAACAGCAGATCACCGGCACGTAGCGGTTGGTTGTTATCTGTATAATGCAAGATACAAGCGTTACCACCACTTGCAACAATTGGATCGTAAGCCACAGCCCGGCAACCATTGTGGCTAAAGGCATAAAGCAGCTCTGCTTCCAATTGGTATTCATTCTCCGCCTTACCGCAAGCACGCATAGCACGTTTGTGTGCATCCACTGAAATTGCAGAGCCCTGACGCATCAGATTAAGCTCAGCCTCTGATTTGAATAATCGCATTTCACTTAATAGAGGCTCAAGATCACATAACGATTCGGGAACCTTTATTCCTCTTCTAACCAGGCCTTTAACATGCTTCAAAGCCTTAAAAAGCATCTTTTCGAGGGAAGGGTAACGGCCCATGGCAAAATAAACAGCTGTTTTTCCGGTCAATAACTCAGGAAGGTGGGTAGCCAGGCTTTCAAGAGAGTAGGCTTCATCGACTTTGAGCGCTTCGCGAGCCCCTTCTTGCCCCAGACGCTTCCCAGTCCATTGCTCTTCTGCGGGATTTCGCGGGCGGTTGAATAAGTAAGTTTTCCCAGGACTACCTGCTATGATCATAAGCAGGGCATCAGGCTCATTAAAGCCGGTTAAGTAATAGAAATCACTGTCTTGGCGAAAACGATAATGTGCATCGCCATTGCGTAACACTTCATGCGCAGCAGGAATAATTGCAATTGCCCCCGGAGCTAATTTTGCTGCCAATGCCTGTCGTCTTGCTTGATACTCTTGCTGGGTAATCATTTTTAACATCCTTTAAGGTCTAATGTCATTTTTAATGCGTCGTTTTCGTCGAACCATGGTCACTATTGCTTGATTTTAAATCACCATATAAACGCAACACAGCCATTCGGGCATACTCGCTTACTTCCATTAAGGCCTTTTCATCCTCTTCATTCACTTCGAGGGATTCGTAATCCAATTGCGCAAACTCTTGCAGGTGCTGTAAAGCTTCTTGGGATTCTTCTTCCTGGAATTGCTCAGCATTAATGCCAGAGATCGCCATGCTTTGCGTAAAACCCTCGCACCATTCACTAAATGCTTGGGCACGATCCATTAAGGATTCCTCTTCGCTAGGCAATAAGAGTTCAAACCCAAAATCAAAATTCCCTAATTGTTGCTGGCTTATGGTGTAGACTTCGAAAATAGCAAGTGCCGCTGCACGGGTTGACTTATCTTTTTTGCTTGAGGTTAGCGCCCTTAAATACGCTTCACCCTCTGAGGCTGCCCCTGCACATAAGTAACCGCACATCATTCCATGCAGCTCACTGCCGGAAAAAGGCAAATCTAAAATCGAAATAACATTGTTAAAATTCTGGTAGTCTGGCAGATGCGTTGGGGTATTTTCAGGCGACATAATAAACTCGTTAAACAAATTGCATAATAATAACTGATTTGCTCCACCATTCCAAAGTTGCTACTATTTGAATAATACGTCACATTGTATAGGCCATGTAAAATGTCAACAGCAAAAACTTGTTCTATTAAATTGCTAAATAAAACGTATGAAATTAAGTGCCCTGAAAATGAACAAATTAACCTTGAGCAGGCCGCTGAAAAGTTGAATGAACAATTGAAACAGAGCAAAAAGTTCAAACAACTCGATGAGTTCCAAGCCTTGCTCCTGGCGGCACTTAACATAAGCCACCAATTAATCACGTGTCAAAAACAACAAGAGCAGCAGCGCATCCAGATTAGCAAATTCATCAGCTCCCTGGAAAACAAAATCCACCAAGCGGTGCATGGTAATTTGGATCAGGATCCGCAAACAGACTAACGGAAAAATATAAAGTTCACCATTCCTAGCCGAAAGGAATTCTCAAGACTTGCTCGCGCGAACCACAAAAATGCAGCTTTCCACCCTGAACAACGAAGTACTGCGCACAAGCCGCAGTACCTCGTTTTTTCAACTGAGGAAAATTAAATACCATAGTACCGTAACTACTAGTTTAACTTGGATACACTAAGGTGGTATACTGTTCTTAACCCGACAGCGAGTAATTTGTGAACCAATACTCACATTCAGGGGAGCGTTCTGTAGCCGGCGTTGTGCAAGCCCACCGACGAGTGGGAAGCCTGAACCGATACCCTGCCCCCCACCTGAACCCCAGGGTTCAAAATCGAGACTGTCGGGCTTCCTTTGTATTCTCTGGCTGTTCAAAAACATCGTTTAGCCTTTTCAACCCTCCTTGACGTAAGGCAACATACTCAAAAAATCCCAATTTTCCAGCCTTAATACCCAATATTTCGCACCTTTTTTTATGGGCTGCATTGCACTTGGTTTTTTTTGAAAGGGACAAATCAGAATACCTTTCCCGCTCATCCTCAAGCCGTTCCTGAGTGTATTTTTTTAAACAAAAACTATGGAAAGCAGAATTCACTATTTTTGCCTCTTCTGGAGTTAACAAACTCCGTTGTTTTTTAATGTTGGCCTGATATTTTTGCGCGATTAACTGCGATTTATCTTCTTGTGTACCAAATTGAATATCGCAAAGCCGGGCAGCATAGTGCAATAGCTCATTAGGCTCACTCGGCGTTCGGTGACGACTCTGTTGCAGAAAAGCATGCATCCATTGTGCTTCTGGAGAATCAAAAAAAGTGAGTCTTTGATGAAACTCAGGTGTGCCTGTTGTTTTATCGCGCTCGATTTGTTTTGGATCAGGCGATGGCGCTTCTGAAAGCTCAACTTTACTTTGCCTGATATACCTGTCCAAACAGAAAAGATGAATCGCCGATCCTACAATTTGCTTCTCTTGCTCGGTGATGTGAAAGCATTGTGCGTTAACTTCTTCTGCAAAATTTAAGGCGGAGGGATACGATTGATCGCTTCGGGTAAAAAAATCCGCCTCTAATAATTCAACAGTTGCCCCAAGGCTATCTTCGGGTAACGTCGGTGAGTTTTGATGTTGGTGGATAAAAGCATAAAGCCATCGTTTCTCATTGATTGCCCTAAGCAACGCTCCGCGTGATTTGGGAAGCAGATCCTGCACAGCTTGCACGCACTCAAGGTCCCTCATTGCCTTAGCATCAAAATGGTCTTCCTGCTTTTTAAAAAAGGCCTGGCTTTCAACGATGCGCGTCGATAAAAAACTCAGAATAGCCTGCTCTGAGCACCTTTCTTCATCGGTTGTGTTCAAACGAAAGTAGATGAGAAACGGGAGTATTTTTAGTTGATCAACAGTACAGTGATGAAAAATTAAATAAAAAATTGAACTCAATAAAATTACAATTTCTCTGAAGTTAAAAATTTGCTGAGGCAAAGGTTTTTCTGGCAAATGGCTTATTGGGTAATCAAATTCATCTTTTTTGGCATAACCTATCTTTCGCCCGCAAACGATGAGCAAAGGCATAAGCCTATCGAGGCTCAATACATCCGCTCCCAAACTTTCATATTCTTCCTTTAAAGCCTGATATAAAATTGGATGATGATAATCTGCCGTTAACAAACGGGTTTTAATTAATTCACCAAACTTTACCAACTTTTCCTTTTGAAGCTTCTGGACCCGCAAGATTTCCTGTTGCAAAACATCAATTTTTTCAGATTCCGTTGCCAATTGCTCGAGCGCCAATTCGGCTGTGTCCAACCGCGGGACAGTTACCTTCTTGTCACTCCCTAACTCTCTCTTTTGCTCAGGGCTCCTCTCTTTGAACTTCTCCAGACGGAGTTGTAAATCGCCCAAGAGCATATCATCCGCTGAAATTGAATTTTCAATCAATTCCGCCTCTTTTATTGCTTTTTTATCGGGAATCTTCGCTAACTGCCGTTGGAAGCCAAGCCAGGGATCAATTTCACTGCATCCTTGCCATTGTTCATAGGGCAAATTATGAATGACCCAATCCCAAAATTGGTTAAGAACAGCAGTAATTGGGATCCTTAATTCAGCATCTATTTCATCCTCATCATTCAAATCACGAAATAGGGATTCTAAATCCTCTGTTAACTTAAGGACATCAGGAAAATCAGTTGTTGCTTTAACATGTCTTCCCAGCTCTGCTGCCATGGCTTTTAATTCGCTATTTTTCATCTTCCTTTCCCTGTTTGAATGATTAGGAAGAATTAAATTAGCACGGTAAATCATTGGGCTCAAATTTTATCCATAAGAACTTATGAAATAACGTTTTGTTTTAGATTTATACCGTTTAACAGATTAGGAGACTTGATTCAACTTCAGTTGCTCTTTGAGCATCAAGTATTCATCCCGCACCTTTGCAGCTTGTTCAAACTCCATGTTTTTTGCGTGCTCATGCATTTGCTTTTCGAGGATTTTGATTTGTTTAAGCAATTGATCGGGTGGAATTGTTTCATAGATTGCTTGTCGTTGTGCTACTTGAGTTTTATTGCGGCGCGTACTGTAAGCGCCTTCCATAATGTCCGTGATGGATTTTTTAATACCTTTGGGCGTAATTCCATGTTTTTTATTAAATTCCATTTGCTTATGGCGGCGGCGCTCCGTCTCCCCGATAGCACGTTGCATCGAGCCAGTGATGCGGTCGGCATAGAGAATTGCCCGTCCATTCACGTTACGTGCAGCCCGTCCTATTGTTTGGATTAATGATCGGTCTGAACGTAGGAAACCCTCTTTGTCGGCATCAAGGATAGCGACTAATGCAACTTCTGGCATATCCAAACCTTCACGTAATAAATTAATCCCGACAAGGACGTCAAATTCGCCCAACCGCAGATCCCGGATGATTTCAACGCGCTCAACGGTATCTATATCGGCATGCAAATAACGTACTCTTATGCCGTGCTCGCGCAAATAATCCGTTAAATCTTCGGCCATTCGTTTAGTCAAAGTCGTAATCAAAACCCGCTCACCTTGAGTCACGACCTGGCGAATTTCAGACATTAGATCGTCCACCTGATTTTTAACCGGCCTTATGATCACTTGTGGGTCGACTAATCCGGTGGGGCGCACAACCTGTTCGGCCGTGTTATCACTGTGCTCTAATTCATAAGAACCTGGGGTTGCAGACACGTAAATTGTTTGTGGTGAACGCCCATCGAATTCTTCGAACCGAAGAGGGCGGTTATCCAGCGCTGAAGGAAGGCGGAAGCCATAATTCACCAGCGTTTCTTTCCTGGCCCTATCACCGCGATACATGCCTCCAATTTGTGGCACAGTCACGTGGGACTCATCGATAATCAGCAATGCATCGGGAGGTAAATAATCAAATAAGGTGGGTGGCGGCTCACCACTTTGTCGGCCTGATAAATAGCGTGAATAATTTTCAATTCCCGAGCAATAACCTAGTTCCAACATCATTTCGATATCAAAACAGGTGCGTTGTTGCAATCGTTGAGCCTCCAGCAATTTGTTTTGTTCAGTCAATTCAGCAAGCCTTTCGCGCAACTCTTCTTTGACTTGGTCGACTGTCTGTAAAATCCGTTCACGCGGGGTAACATAGTGTGTTTTTGGGAAAACAGTCACTCGAGGTAACCGTTGAAGTACCTCCCCGGTTAATGGATCGAATCGTGAAATGTTCTCGACCTCGTCATCAAAAAGCTCAATACGTATCGCTTCCTTTTCCGAATCCGCAGGGAAGATATCAATCACATCACCATGTACGCGAAATTGTCCTCTTTCCAGTGATTGTTGACTGCGGATGTATTGCATTTCAGCAAGCCGCCTTAAAATTTTGCGTTGATCGCATTGTTCTCCTCGGGAAAGATGTAATAACATACGGAGGTAAGAATCGGGATCACCCAGACCATAGATGGCTGAGACGGTCGCTACGATGATAGCGTCCCGCCGTTCAATCAGTGCCTTAGTCGCTGATAAGCGCATTTGCTCAATATGCTCATTGATGGATGCGTCTTTTTCAATGAAAGTATCCGAAGCAGGAACATAGGCCTCGGGTTGGTAATAGTCATAGTAAGAGACGAAATATTCTACGGCATTGTCCGGAAAATAGGTCTTGAATTCGCCATACAGTTGTGCCGCCAGCGTTTTATTCGGCGCCATAATTAATGTCGGCCTTTTCATCGCCTGAATCACATGAGCAATGGTGTAAGTTTTACCCGAACCGGTAACGCCCAAAAGGATTTGACGCGCCAACCCGGACGTCAAGCCGTCGATTAGCGAGCTAATTGCAGTTGGTTGATCTCCAGCGGGTTGATAACTTGCGTAAATTTTAAATACATTTTTCATAATATAAACTATAACCGATCAAAGAGGGGTTAGGATAGCTTTCTCAGCATGAATTGGTCGAAACATAGCACAGGAGCTTAAAAATGGATATCGCACTGGCAGAGCGAATACATCAAGTTAAACCGTCACCTACGCTTGCTGTAGCTGCAAAAGCAGCAAAAATGCGTGCAGAAGGTTTAGACATTATTGGGTTGGGTACAGGCGAGCCTGATTTTGATACCCCTCTGCATATCAAACAAGCAGCTATTGCGGCTATCGAAGCTGGCTTCACTAAGTACACCGCTGTTGACGGCATTGCTGAACTGAAACAAGCGATTAAAGATAAATTTAAGCGAGATAATGGGCTTGATTACCAACTCAATCAAATTCTAGTCTCCGTAGGCGGAAAACAAAGCTTCTATAACCTCTGCCAAGCATTGATTAATGACGGGGATGAAGTGTTAATTCCTGCCCCCTACTGGGTCTCCTATCCTGATATGGTTTTGTTAGCTGGCGGCAACCCGGTTATTATTCCCTCAACCCCCGCTACTCGTTACAAAATTTCTCCGGCGCAGCTTGCTAAAGCAATTACCCCTAAAACCAAATTAGTCGTACTAAATAGTCCGTCAAATCCTTCTGGAGTTGCCTACACGCTTGAAGAATTACAAGGCCTTGCTGAAGTGCTTAAACAGCACCCCCATGTGTTAATTGCCACCGATGATATGTACGAGCACATTCTTTGGACAATGCCCTTTTCCAATATTCTCAATGCATGCCCCGATTTATACCCTCGTACTATTGTGCTCAATGGGGTTTCCAAAGCATATGCCATGACTGGCTGGCGTATCGGCTATGCAGCAGGCCCTGCTGATTTAATCGAAGCCATGAAAACAGTGCAATCCCAATCCACATCTAACCCCTGCTCAATCGCACAAAAAGCATCGGTTGCGGCATTAAATGGCGGTGATGAAGCGGTAAAAATGATGGTTGATGCTTTCCATAAGCGCCATGATTATATCGTTGAACGTTTATTCGAAATTCCTGGCATTGAAGTCATCCCTGCCGACGGTACTTTCTACCTCTTCCCCAATGTACAACCTATCATTGAGAAGCGTGGCTTTGCCAATGATGTAGAGTTTGCTGAACGTCTTTTACAAGAAGTAGGTGTCGCCTTAGTACCAGGCTCTGCTTTTGGAAATGAAGGCTGCATACGCCTCTCATTCGCCACAAGTATGGAAATTCTGCAAGACGCATTAGCTCGTTTGCAGCATTTTTGTAAATAGTTATCCTCTCAGGGGGAGGAAAGAAAAATTTCGTTAATCCCCTTGACCCACTAGCGGAATCCATTTAAGATTCCGCCTCATTCCCCGGTAGCTCAGTCGGTAGAGCGGATGACTGTTAATCATTAGGTCACAGGTTCGAGTCCTGTCCGGGGAGCCAATCCCAATCAGGGTTTTGGCGGATTCCAAGTTTTATTTTTTACTTTGGTTTAAAACTATTTTCTAACTCAAGATCAGCGGGTCTTTCCCAATTACGGGGGCACTAATCGTTAGCAACAGAGCACCCTAACACGCGTTCTATAATTTTCAAAGTTTTTAAACCCATAAGCTCTACGCTGAATGAGTTTCATTTTTCGATGAAAGCCGGGTCTTTCCCAATTACGGGGGCACTAATCGTTAGCAACAGAGCACCCTAACACGCGTTCTATAATTTTCAAAGTTTTTAAACCCATAAGCTCTACGCTGAATGAGTTTCATTTTTCGATGAAAGCCTTCGGTTATCCCGTTGTTCTTAGTGAATCGGAGCATTCTTGCGACTTCATCTTTCCATCTAAATAAGGTATTTCCTAAGGTTTTCAAAGGTTGAAAAGGACTGTGTCTAAGTTCGTTTATCATTTCTAAGAAACGGGGTAATAAGCGTTTGCACTCTTTAGCGGTGCAATGCTTTTTAGTGAGTAATTGATGTAGTTCTTGCTTAAAATCATAAATGGCAGCAATGGCCGGCTGTTGTTCAAGATAGTGATTACGAAGAGAGAGCCTCTTAGTTGTTAAGTTTTCCGGGTTGGTTTTAAGCGCTGCTAATAAACCTCGCTGATACTTGATGGTTGGGTCAATTTGATGAAAGGTTTGTAAGGTGAGCTGATTAATAAGTCTTATAACATGGAATCTGTCAGCCACGATTTGCGCGTTAGGAAAGTGCTGTTTCACCAGTGCTCGGTAACTCGTGCTTAAATCAATACAAACGACTTTCACCCGCTCTTTACCCTCCAAGTTTTTAAAATAGTCTTTTAAATCAGCTGAAGAACGACCTTTAACAATATCAAATACTTTATGTTTTCTAAGGTCGCAAAGTGTAGTTGCATATCGTTGTTTACGGCTAAAGGAATGTTCATCTATTCCAAGAACAGCTGGACAAGGTGCATTCTTTAGTTCTCGTTCTTGTTCTCGATAGTGCTGCTGATACCAGCGCTCAATGGTTGCTTTGCCTTTGCTATATTGCTTAGCAAGGTCTTTTTGCGATATGCCACGGGTATGGTCATGGAAAACAGCTGCCTGCAAACGCCAAGTTGAACGTTGATACTTATTAATCCCAGGAAACTGTTGATTCCCATAACGCTTACAGCTATTGCAATACAGCTTATAAGCCTTAAAGTGTAACTCGCTTCGTCGGTGGCCAATTAATTCATGCGCCACCCGTCGCATATACGACGCTTTTTTACGAACCTCTTTGCTAGCGCAATGGCCACAACGCGCTTTGCGATTATAAGATAACTCCAAAATTAAGGGTTGATAACCACTTACTTTTTTGATGGTAAATCCAGGTAAATTTAGGATAAGATCATTCTTCGGCACTTTAATCTCCTTTTGACCGTCAAATCAAAGGGTTAGTCTATACTAACTCGATTAAAGTGCCCCCGTTTTTGAGAAAGAGCCATAAATGTTACCTTAGCGTCATTATCAGCCTGAAGCTCTCTTGTTTTCTTTAATGCTTCTTCTGATGAAAGTTTTGACACATTTGGCGCAGGGAACTCGGGAAATAAATTTGGAGCAAAAATTATGGCCAAATTAGCTGTAGGCATTTTTGTTGTCGCCTCATATTTTTTAAGACTCTTCAATAATTCAAATAAGTAAAAAGTAATTTTTTGGTCAGCGACTTTCTTTTGTTCCAATAAACCATTAACTGCAACTGGCATTTCAACATCAGTTAATTGTTTAAATTGCTCTTGGGTAAATAAAGGTCCTTGCTCACTTCGTAATTCCCGCAATACAGCTTTAAGCAGTGCAGCTCGCTCAATCTGGGATAACGTATCAAAATTAAATTTACCTTTTTCGATTTCAGACATTTTCGCGTCCATCAAATGTTTATCTGCAGAAAGTCTAAAAAGACCTTCAGGTGCATCTGTCTCTAATGCGCTATTAATTTTGCTCATTAACTGGAGCGCTGCATTCTGTAACCGTTCAATCTTCAATTGTTTTGTCATAATCTTAACCTCTATAACTATTTAGGTGGTTAAATTATAGACAATAATGATTAAGATAATATTATCCCCCTCAAGCAACACCAATTTTCGAATTGCCTCAAATTTTCTGTTCCTCTCGTTCGGCAACAGCAATTTTGAGGCAACGATTCATTAGACCATGTTCCAAACTCGCTGAGGCAAGAAGTGTTAGGGGATGCTGAGAGGAAAAATGGAATGCAAACACTAATAGTATAATTAAGAATTTATTTGCCTTGTTTTGAGTTTAGCTATTTTTAATTAGCCTTATTTTTCTTAGCCTGAGCAATTGCAATGGCAATCGCACGGCCTTCATTATAGCCTTCTTTGAGCAATTTATTAGCAATTTCAATGGCTTTAGTTCGGGTTGAGTTATCCAGATTTTTCATGGAATTCGGATAATCTGATTTGGTCCATGGCATGATGTTCTCCTTTTCTTGATCGCCTTGCTTCACTATTTAGTTTATATCATTAATGATATCATCACCGGGGTCCAATATCGGGTCATATCGATTTAGCTAGTGCGGACAAAATTGTGCAATGGCCTATCCCGGACTTATCTATTGATTATGGAGACCATGATGGCAAAAAATAAGATTGCAAAGAAAGAACAACTAGCCCTGGATGATGATTTCGAATTTATGTTTAATGATGATCTATCTTCTTTTGGTGAAGAAGATATGACCAGTGCAATAAATGGATTAATTAATGCCAGTAATCAACAAATGAAAATCGCTTTCGAGCTGACTAAATTAATTGCTGGCAGTAATAATACAGAAGATCAGGTTTTTTCTGTGTATCAAAAAGCATTAAAAATAGTCTGCGAAAACTATTCATTAAAAACCATGTTAAAAGAATTTGAAGCTTCTTAGATAAGGAACATCGTGATGACACAAGCAATACCCGAGGGATTTCATACTGTTACTCCAGCCCTGACATTTAAAGACAGCAAACAAGCCATTGAATTCTATCAAAAAGCATTTAACGCAAAACCAATTAATGTTTTTCCCTACCCAAGTGGTAATGGAATCATGCATGCTACTTTGAAAATCGGTAGTTCAATCATAATGATGGGCGATGAAATGCATGGAGGCGAAAATTGTTCTAAAAGTGCAGAAACCCTTGGCAACTCTCCGATTGGCTTTTTTCTGTATGTTTCTGATGTCGATGCCGCTTTCGCACAAGCAGTAAAAGCAGGCAGTCAAGCCACCATGCCAGTGACAGAGATGTTTTGGGGTGATCGTGTAGGCCAAATAAAAGACCCCTTTGGCTATTCTTGGATGATTGCAACACACACGCAAGATTTAACACAAGATGAAATAACCAAACGTGCTGATGCTTTTTTTAGAGCTCATGCCAAAAAATAATTGTTAATTTAGATCGAGGGTAAAAATAATTTTTCCCCTTATCACTAGGCTACTTAACCCATTGAATAATGGTATGGAAAGAATCATGCGAGGGAATAGGATTTTTTTGCACAACTCATCAAATGGTATTCGGATAATTTTGCTTTCGTTTGCCTTCGCCATCCTTCCTCTTCTTTCATATGCCGCACAAGACATGGGTATGAGGGAGGGACGGTACTGTGAAGTTATTATTAGGAAAACACTTACCACCTTCGCTGTTTATAATACATGGGGGCTTAATCATTGCCCTGAAAATTTGTGGAAAGGAATAACTGTTACGCAAATAAAAAAAGAAACGGGCTCCTCTTTTGTCCATTTAAATGGCCCTCGTTATTGGGTCATTGATGGGTTTATAAACACGAATTTAATTAATCCGGCTATAAAAACCTTCAATGGGATTGCTATGCGGGAGGCAGGCGTGCTTCATCTTGGTTTATCCGAGTTATTCTCCGCTGGACGCCCTTATCAAAAGCATCAAGTTCAACGGAAAACAACATGGATTTACCAATCCGGTAAACCCGTTTATGAACTCATCGACCCGCAAGGCAATGTGTTCGTCATGCAATCTTACAGCGTGCAGAAAGTTGCCCAAAAAGAAAACTCACTCTCTCAATTAGGGACAAAATTAAAATTGCCCAAGGGGTGGCAATTTAAGACTGGAATTCTTAAAAACACAGAAACAATTAAAGCCATTAACCAATCTGCGATCGTCGTCCAGGATGATTTATTAAACACTTACCAGCAATCAGCTCACGATGTCCTTCAGTAAGTTACAATTTAGAGACAATTAGGCAGCGCGAGCTTGGTTGGACCGACCAAAAGCATTATTCCTTAAGTGAATGAGAACCCGGTTCAGCAATAGGTTCGTTTTCGCTCATCACTTCATTTTCCACACCAACAACAAAAAATCCCCCACGAGATAAGCTCGTACCCGTAATCAGCGCTTGTAATTTACGGTATAGTTCAGACCAAAAATCATTATAACGATGCAGCCTTAAGGTTCCCTTTATTTCATCCAGCTGATTCTGCAGATCAGTAATAACTTGGCTGGGCTCTTTATTAGCCATGAGGGTAGCATTAAAGTCGGCAATTTTCTGTCTTTTATTCGCTAACAGAGGGTCTTTTTTTTCCAACGGCTTTGTTTCGTCTTTTATTACTTCAAGTGCCAAGTGACGATCATACTCGTGTAGCAGCTTATTGACGGATAATAACTGATTCGTTTGCTTAATCCATTTATGTTGGTCATTTGCACATAAATTTTCCGGCATCTTCTCTAAAGTCATCTTCACAATGGAGCAGATCGCTTGGCATTCTTCTTCTGTAACAGCCTGATTTAAAAATCTACTCTGTAGATCCATTAAGTTTAACAAGCTGTTATGGTTATCTGCGAGTTGCATCAAACCTTCTGTCGTTTTAAATGCCTCACCCGCAAAGCCAGAAAACCAAGGTTGAGGCGAATAAAATAGCTGTTCGCTAAAAAGTTGACGGGACCTTTCCGTGGCCTGCTTGTCAAACTCTTCTAAATACTGCAATCTGTGGGCATGGAGTTGCAGGTATTTTTGTAATAAGCCCTCAGGTGATAGATAGCGCTGATAAACATTAAGCAGGTAATCTTGGTGCTCTGAAGAATCTATAAAATTATCACTTAGCAAATAAGCGGCTAACTGAGGCGCTACACCGGCTAATGAGCATGCTATCGTTTCACGAACCCGATCAAATTTTTCACGCTCATCGATAGTGATAGTATGGCTGCCAATCACATTATGATCACGGCTGCTATTAGGCTCCGGTTCAATGGAAATTTGAGATTGCTGTACCAAGGGCAAATCTGCCGATTCTAACTGGTTTTTACCAACAGCAGTAACATCAGTATAAGCCACGATATCGAGCATACCGCCCTTCACGCGATTTTTTCTGTGTCGATCAGGCTTTACAAGGATGTCAGGATTATCGCTATGATAAGTGGAGGGGCGAGACTCACGGACATTACCTAAGGGGGCAACAACTAAACTTTGCATGTCGTGATCATAGGGAACGTCCCACGCACATCGATTAACGGTTGTATCCCCATCTAAATAGAGTTTATTACGCGTATTCGCATCGTACCCACTGCAGGTGAGATGCGGCAATGCTGCGCATAATTCGTCCCAATTGTCTACTTTATGTTTTTGCAGTCGATGCACATTTGCCCAATCTTTGGCTCTTTTCGCATCAGAAAAGGCATCCAAATGCGCATTGAAGCTATCAATAGAAAATTGGGATTCTTTTCCTGCAATTGTTTTAGATACGTTTATCCGGCTAAGCACACCACCTTTATTAAAACCAGCGAAATCAAAGCCGCTACCCATGCGCGTAAGCTCCCTTCTTGCCGGAACACTATTGACTACCTGTACCTTAACATCGGGCTTATGCAGAATGAGCGTCATCATCCCTGTTTTATTGTGGAATTGTGTACCAAATTTGGTATGGGTAACCATTTGGGGGCTGGCTGTAACCTTGAAACCTTTCTTACTTGCGACTTTCCCCAGCTCTTGCATGGCCAAATCAAAATGAACTTCTTGGCAATTGAGGATAAAAAGATCCTCTTTGGAAGCTGAAAGTTGATCAACTAGCTGCTTAGAAGCCTCATTACCAAGAGAGCCATTCCCGCAATTCAAAGTAAAAACGCGCATTTTCAAAGGCATAAGCAATCTCGCTGAAAAACTGATACCGACTATTATAAACGGATTCCATTTTTGTGGTCAAAACTTGACCATTAAAAAATCATTTCCTTCCTATGGCGAACAATTTTATTGTAATCAGCGCGTTTTCTAATAAAATGGTTAAATAGCAAAGCTAAATAAATCAGCTAACCTTATATTAACCATCCTAAGCATGAGATCGCTATGCGCAGTTTAACTCTGTTTGAAAATATCATTTGCGAAATTGATGCTGCTTTACGTACCTTAGCCCCTCCTGCGCATCGAGCCACCCAACGAAATTCACCCGCAGAAAAAATACCTGAAACTTCTTTAAACTCCCAGGAAAGACGTCATGTTGCCGGATTAATGCGCGTAAACCATGCAGGCGAAGTCTGCGCTCAAGCGTTATATCAAGGGCAGGCGCTAACAGCACAACTTGCCCATGTGAAAACACAAATGGACAAAGCTGCAGCAGAAGAAGTGGACCACTTAGCCTGGTGTGAGCAACGCCTGCTCGAATTAGGCAGTCAACCTAGTTTATTAAATCCAATTTGGTATCTCGGTTCTTTTTTTATTGGCTCGCTGGCAGGCATAGCGGGCGATCGTTGGAGCCTAGGTTTTGTAGCCGAGACCGAAAAACAAGTCACTGAGCACTTGCAAAAACATTTACAAAAACTGCCTGCGCAAGATGAAAAATCAAAAGCGATTCTCGAGCAAATGCATGAAGACGAAGCCCACCATGCTGACGTAGCGAAAGAAGCTGGTGCAGCCGAGCTTCCTTTGCCAATAAAGAAACTAATGACTAAGGTGTCTAAACTAATGACACACTCCAGTTATCATTTATGAATAATTTCTTTCTCATCCTGGCAGCTATTCTTTTGGTTTTGCTTAACGCTTTTTTCGTGGCTGCCGAATTCGGCATGGTGAAATTGCGTCATACCCGTGTTGCTACGATTAAAGGGAAATACCGTTGGCGTGGGAACATCTTGGCCAAAATACATCACAACCTTGATGCCTATTTATCAGCTTGCCAACTTGGTATAACCCTGGCTTCTTTAGGTCTAGGATGGGTTGGCGAACCCGCCTTTGCCCGCTTGCTCAACCCTATTTTCTCATGGCTAGGGCTAACCAAACCAGGGCTCATTGAGTTCACCAGTGTTGTCGTTGCGTTTTCGTTTATATCCTTCTTGCATATTGTTGTGGGTGAATTAATGCCCAAATCATTGGCCATTCGTCAAAGTGAGCAAATCTCCCTGTGGACTGCAATCCCATTGTATTTATTCTATTGGCTCATGTACCCTGTTATCTGGTTTCTTAACTCCTGTTCGAACCTTTTACTTAAGACTTTAGGATTGGATGTAATCCATCGTGGAGAACAATACCACTCGAGCGAAGAAATTAAGCTTATTTTACGGTCCAGCCAACTACATGGGGAGTTAACCCAACAAGAAGGCAGTATCCTTGCCCATGCTCTTGAGCTAACTGATCTTAATGTGAGCGATATTATGCGTTCTTATGATGATATGGTCATGCTCAATAATCGTATTTCGAGTAAGGCATTAATGGAAATCTTGAACCGCTATCATTACAGTCGCTATCCTGTATACGATAAAACCAAAAAACACATTATTGGTATTTTGCACGTCAAAGATCTTCAACCCCTCTTGCTTGAAACTGAAGAAAATGATGAGCTTACACTCGAAGGAATATTAAGGCCTGTGCCCAAAATCTCTTACAGGCTACCTGTGTTAACTTTGTTACGCCAATTTCAAGAAGGGATGCCTCATTTTGCTTTGGTTTATGGGCGACAAAATGCTATTGTTGGCTTTGTAACCTTAGATAACTTATTACATTTAGTGATTGGAGTCATTAAAGATGAGTTTCATAAGACCCAAGATGCCTGGGTTGCAAATGAAGATGGCAGTTTAACTGTTAAGGGTGATTGCCCCTTATATGCCCTTGAACGTGCCTTACAACGTGAGTTGACTTTATCCGTGGATGAGGAAGAAGAAGCAACCACCATTGCTGGTTTGATATTGCATAAACTTGGTTCTGTACCCAAGGAAGGAGAAACAGTTAGCTTTCCTGATTTTTCTGCTACTATTGAACATATCCAAGGAGCCCGAATCAGGCAAGTAAAGATTATACCCCAAAAAAACCAAAATGCTAAAAACTAGCATGTAGGCGGGCTTTTTACAGCGAAAAATTGCCGCTAGTTGACGAATTGACGTGAGGTAAATTTTAAGCTTTGTAAGGACACAAACATGACAAGCACTTCCTTTGTTGTTTTCGTCATCTTTATTGCCTTCTTTTTTGATTTTATCAATGGCTTTCATGATGCCGCAAATTCCATTGCGACAATCGTTACTACCCGCGTCTTAACTCCACGTCAGGCGGTATTATGGGCAGCCTTTTTTAATTTAATTGCCTTTATGTTTTTTAATTTAATGGTCGCTAAAACAATCGGCAATGGGTTGATTGATACGACCATTACCGATGCACAGCTTATTCTTGCAGCCTTAATTGGCGCGATTTTTTGGAATCTGGTTACCTGGTACTATGGATTACCTTCCAGTTCATCACATGCTTTAATTGGCGGGCTTGCAGGCGCTGCAATAGCAAAGGGCGGGATAACCGCCCTTAAACCCGCTGGCTTTATTAAGGTAGCCATAGGTATTTTTGTTTCTCCTGCAGTCGGTTTAATCTTTGGATTTCTACTGACTTTTCTGACCGCCCTTCTTTTAAAAAAATATTCTGAACAAGCCGTTGATAAAGTATTTAGGTGGTTCCAACTTGCTTCTTCCGCTTTATTAAGCCTCACCCATGGAGGAAATGATGCACAGAAAACTATGGGAATCATTGCTGTTTTACTGTTTTCATCCTCTTTCCTGGGAGATACTTTTTATGTGCCTTGTTGGGTTATTATCTCTTGCCAGATTGTAATTAGCCTAGGCACGCTAGCCGGGGGATGGCGAATTGTACATACCATGGGCAATAAAATTACAGAATTAAACCCCATGCGTGGCTGTGCAGCTGAGACTGGAGCGGCTATCATGATTTTTGCTGCGACTGAATGCGGAATACCCGTGTCAACTACCCATACTGTCACTGGGTCAATTGCAGGCGTTGGCTTGCAAAACGGAGTTAATGGCGCTCATTGGCCAATTTTGCGGCGAATATTTCTTTCCTGGTTACTTACCGTGCCTGCTGCAGGCATCATCGCTGCGGCAATCATGATGACTTTTTTCTAAATAAATTAGGTCGCAAACAATCGAAACAGTTCGCGAGTCAAACTCGTTAAAAATAGAGCATAGATGAATGATCCAATGTAAGCCAAAACTAACACGACGCCATCGTTCTCAGAAATTCCTAGGCCAAATAAAATAATCAGAGTAGCAAAAATAAAATTGCTGAAGGGGATAGGGAGCAGCAGTAAGAAGCTTAGTCCTAATAAAACGATTCCATGTAGACGCTCCATTGTAGGCGAAGTAAAAAAAGACCAACGCGGTTTTAACAAGTGTTCTATTGATGATAAGTAAGGTAAAGTTTTGTTGATTACCTTTTTGAGCTGGTTTGTCTCAACAGTACGATTTGCAAGTGCTGTGGGCAACCACAAGCTAGGTTTTGCAGCGATGATGTGAAGCGCAATAAAGACAATGGGTAAACCAAAAATAAAAGAAAAGCCAGGCACCACCGAGATAGGTAAGGCACTGGGTAAAGCAAAGAGGATAATAATAAGACCGTAGGCCTGAACCCCGATTGATTTTACTAATTCACCATAAGTTACTGAGGTTTCTTCCTCATGTGTTTTAATGAGTTGCCTAAGCAACTCCACAATTCCAGTCTGTTTATGCACCTTTTTGATCTTTTTTATTCAATTTACTATTAAAGCGGCCATAGAACCAATAGATGAGCAAGCCTGCTACCATCCAAATGACAAAGCGTAACATCGTAACCCATGGTAGATGAAAAATTAAATAGGCACAACTTAAGATACCCAAAATGGGTATCACTGGCATTAACGGTGTTTTAAAAGGCCGCGGCAATTCGGGATGAGTATAACGTAGGATGATTACACCAGTACAAACAGTGATAAAAGCAAAAAGAGTCCCAATATTCACCAGCTCAGCTAAATCATGCATTGGGATTAACGCCGATAATAATGCCATGACCAACCCGCTGATCACTATGATTCGAATGGGTGTTTTTGTATGGGGATTAACAACGGAGAAAAACTCAGGCAGCAAACCGTCGCGAGCCATGGCTAAAAAAATCCGGCTTAATCCATAAAACAAGACGAGCATTACAGTCGTTAACCCAGCTATTGCCCCTACACCAACTAAGGCAGCAGCTATTTTATAACCCAACGTGAGTAGAACATGAGAAATCGGGGAGGATTGGTTTAATGTGTAATAAGGGACTACTCCTGTAAGTAGTCCAGAGACGACGATGTATAACAGGGTACAAATAACCAAGGAGCCAATAATACCGATCGGCACATCGCGTTGTGGCTTGATTGCTTCTTCGGCAGCAGTCGAGACTGCATCAAATCCAATGTAAGCAAAAAAGATTAACGACGCTCCTTCTATCACCCCCTTCCAGCCAAAAGGCATAAAAGGAGACCAATATTGTTCTTTGACTTGTGTCACAGCAATACCAATAAAGATAAAAATAACGATCAATTTTATGAGCACGATGAAATTATTAAAGCGTGAGCTCGATTTAACACCATAAATAAGCAGCATCGCTAAAAAGATAATGATGAAAAAAGCAGAGAAATTAAAAACACCGCCATCACCCAGCCCATGAATCAAATCCGGATGTAAGTTTACCAGCCTTGTTGCATGTAAAAAATCATTGAAGTAACCGCTCCAACCCACTGAAACTGCGGAAACTGAGATCGAGTATTCAAGCAATAAATCCCAGCCTACTATCCAAGCTATCAATTCACCAAAACCAGTATACGCATAACCATAGGCGCTGCCGCAACCACCGACACTTGCAGCCAATTCTGCATAGGATAAAGCAGCAAAAGCACAAGCAAACCCTGCAATAACATAGGATATAATAATCGCAGGACCTGCTTGCGTTGCGGCTACAATTCCTGTTAATACGAAAATACCGGCACCAATAATTGCACCAACTCCTAGAAAAACCAAGTCGAATGCAGATAAACAATGCGCTAAACCAGTTTCAGTATCGAGGGAATCATTAACTGCTTTTTTGCGAAACAAGTCCATGCTAGTATCCCCAGAATGAATATTAAATTTAATATATGCCTTGCAAAATAAAAGCCAAATTTTGCAATGAAGTATCTAAACTAAGCATGAAAATCGAATAGAAACCCAGCTATCCCAGGGATCGAATGAAAAAAGCGCTAGGCTTTCTACTAATAATTTTGTTAGACACTGCTATCGCTCAAGACCCAAAAGTCTGCTCCGATTGGCCAGCTTGGATGCAACCAGCTTGTCGCCGCTTAAACCAAATTTGGACAGAAGGGAGTAATGAGCTTTATCTCAGCGGTTACGCTTGGCATAACCGCTTCATCTATCCGAAAACACGAATAAGGAAATACAATGAGCAAGCCTGGGGTGGAGGTTTAGGTAAAGGGTTGTATGACGAGCGTGGTAATTGGCACGGGCTTTTTGCTATCGCTTTTTTAGATTCTCATAAAAATATTGAGCCTGCAGCAGGCTATGCGTTTCTCAAAGTAGTGCACCTAAGCACACAGGCTAATTTTGGAGTAGGTTATGCCGTTTTAGTAACTGCTCGCCCAGATATATTTCATGGACGCCCATTTCCGGGTGCTGTTCCTTGGGTATCCTTGAATATAAACAAAGTATCCATCGCAGCCACCTACATTCCTGGCAACTCCCGCTCGGGGAATGTGCTTTATGTAGCCGGTAAATTGCGTTTCGATTTTTTCTAGGCCAACCTCTTGCACAAAATAATCGGCGTTGCTAGTCTGGCGAGAATTTTATTCAATCAAAGGAGCGATTTACATGACATTAACGTCCAGATTATTCACCCTGATAGGTGCTTTAACCCTTGCTTGTTCTTCTTTTGCAGGACCTGAAACTTGTCCAAGTGTTAGCGCAATTAAAGCAGAGGGCTTGTCAACGGCAATGGAGCTGTTTCCCAAAGTTTATTACGCTTATAATGTGAGCGAATATGGGTCTGATTATTCATGGTTCTTTGCTGTAGGTCTTTTCGCATCCAATACTAAGACTGAGGCGGTTGCTGAAGGTAATAAGTATCTCCCTACCTTAACAGGTAATCCCATTCCTCTCCATGTCGAAGACTATTGGTTTTGTGACTATGAGATTGATGGGGGACTTGCCGCTGTCGCAGTCTACACCGATGTAGGAAGTGCTCCGCTTAAGATTAAACGATTCTTCCATCAAATACATTAATTCACTGATCTGATCTGTCGAAAGACAGATCCTTAGCTGAGGAATTTAATTTTTATGCAACGATGTGCGTGGTGTACTAAAGATCCTCTTTATACCGCCTATCATGATGAAGAGTGGGGAGTTCCTGTTAGAAGCCCTCACAAATTATTTGAAATGGTTGTGTTAGAAAGCATGCAAGCCGGCTTAAGTTGGCTGACTGTTCTTAGAAAACGAGAAGCGATGCGCCACGCTTTTTTGAATTTTTCCCCAGAAAAATTAGCTCGATTAACCGATGAAGAGATTCAAATTTTATTAAGCAATGACTCGATCATCCGCAACCGTCTAAAAATAAAATCAGTCAAAACGAATGCACAAAGCTTTTTACGTATCGCTGAGCAAGAAGACATCGTGGATTACTTTTGGCAATTCACCGGGGGAGAGGTTCTCCAAAACCAGCGCAAAACGCTAAGTGAAATTCCTGCGATTACAACCGAATCCACTGCCATGGCTAAACAATTAAAAAAAGATGGTTTTATTTTTATGGGGCCAACCACTTGTTACGCATTCATGCAGTCAGTGGGCATGGTTAATGACCACCTTGTCTCTTGTTTTCGCCATAATCAACTCGAATGTGCTACAGCAGTTGGTTGAGTGTCTATAATTTTAGAAACAAAGGCGATTGGAGCGTGCAATGAAAGGAATTGTAGGTAAACTAATCCTGCTTGTTTTAATGACAGTAAGCCTTACAAGCTTTGCGGATAAGATTATTCTTACCGGAAGGCCCGTCATTTTAATGCCCGAGGCAGATTATTACACTTTCCCGAGTACTTATGTACCAAGCCATAATTATCACTTTGTTGACATTAGTGGTGATAATAGGGTTTGTTTTCTCAGTCAACAACCACAACTTAAGCCTCTCGATTTATTGCGGATCAACATCGTGCAAAACAACAAAACATTTCTATGGTACTGTTATCGCTATGATCCGCGCTATTTTGAAGTTGATTACTAGCACAATTATAGAGTTTAAAAAATTTCCGTAAGAAATAGGCCCTTTTCCAAAGTCTAGGGGATCTGCTGTCGAATTGTTGTTTTAAGCTGGTTCTTTTTGATTTTTTTTGCTCCAAAATTTAACTTAATGCTCGCCTTTTTGATCAATTTATGATAAAAACGCGCTTTAAATTCCTTCTAACAACTCGCTCTACTCATATTAATTTTAATCAAAGGAAAAATCTTATGTTCTCTTATAATCGTTTTTGGCATTTTTGGTACACGTTAAATAACCGGAATTATTCGCGCATGTTTGGCGGGGCATTGATTTTCGGCCTACTCCTCCTAGTTGCTTTTAGTTTCGCCTTCCCTATGATATCACTTCCGGTTTGGGGAATGGCAGGATTGATTATAGCCCCTGCTCTTGTAGTTGCCTCGGTGACTTACCTATTTACAAAATTATCTGACTTTTTCTATAACAGGCAAAACCAAAAATTAGAAGCCTTAAAAAGGGAACCGATTTCAGAAGAAAATCAATTATTCAACGACCAAGTTGATCTTTATTTAAATAGACGTGTTGTATGCCCTCCTCAATTATTAGCAGGAGAATTACTCACATTTCCGCAGGTTAAAAACCCACTTAAAAACGCAAAACAAGTGGAACGTCCTTTTACTGTGGATACCGATGAAGAACTGACAGTAACCCCAAATGAAAAAACAGGTCATAATCGTAACCCCTCTTACAAGGTACGCGGTGGGACAGGAGAGATATTCCTAAAGGAAACCGCTGCCATAGATGCGCTTTCTGAAGTTTCAGCACGGGAAATGGCTGAACTGATGGGCTTTAGAGACTTGATTCCTGCTAACACGGTTACAAGAAAGCCTGAGGAGCTCGAATTGCAAGGACAGGTACCAAGTGAAACCCTTATGACATCAAAACAGTCTGTTGCACACTTTATAGATGAAGAAAACAGAGCCAGGACGGAGGAAAATGAAGCTCATACCCCAATAAAAAATACACCTGGGGTTCAAAATGCAGTCGCAAAATTTATCCTTAATATGAAAATGGCTGCCTACAAAAGAATACAAGCTAAAGAAGGAAGAGAACTCAAGCTTCTTTATATGCAGGAAAAAGTTCCAGAGGCAACAGATGGCCTTAAAGTCTATGAAGATTTATTCAGTGCAGGTGGTCCTGCTCAGCCTGCGTTACTCTCATTTCTTGGAGGAGAATCAGGGCGTGTACGCTTTGAGAGAGCCAGACAGACTATAGAACAGATTGATTTGGATTCATTCCAAGACAATTTCTTGTTGCAAATTATTCTCGGTTCTCAAGACTGTAACCCTGGAAATACCCTTTTTACAACAGTAGAGGGTCCTCGCGGAACAACAAAACAAAAAATACACAGTATTGACCATGAGCGCATCATGCCGGAAGATAACTACAATATCACCAAGTCTATCCCAATGATGAACGGCAGTAAATTTACAGGAAATCCTGAGAGACCGATTGAAAATGTATTCCCAATTCGCTTATGGCTAGCAGGGTTACCGCAAGCAGAAGTCCCCTTTTCAAAAGAAATGATTTATAAAACGCTTGCTAACTTAGACCCTGACCGTTTACTCGAGTACCATCGACAAAAGAAACTCTTTTCACCTGCAGCGGTGGGGGCGCAATTAGAACGGGTTAATTTGATCAGAAGCCTCTTTGAAGAGGAAATGAAGAAAGATAAACCCACTTTAACACCAAGGGAATTATTTTTACGATTAGTGAACAATCATCCTTCTTATTGTTTCTTAAAACAACAACAAAAATTAAGTGATTTCACAACATTTATGTTACTCGGATTTGTTCCAGAAAATGCTGATTGGAGCTTGGTAAGACATCCTTTGCAGACATGGGGAATATGGGCAAGAGCCATAGAGGTGCAGCAAAGGGTAAGGCAAATGCAGGAAGAGACAGCATTGGCCCAGTTTAATAATCTATTAAATACTGATGCTGGCCACCAACCTAACATTGATGACAGGCTTTTTTCCGATGAATCTTTTGCCACTTCATCTGCACCAAGATTCTTCTTTTTTGCTGCGGCTACGGGTCAAAAAGAAAATGAGAAAGTCAACAAACGTGCCCTCGACGCGCTAGATGAAATTGCTGAAACGTGCAGAAGCAGAGCATGTGGTAGCTAACTCTCCCGATAATACCGCGCATTTAGCGCGGTATTATCTATTCTTCCATCAAAAACTGGATTGTTGTTTCCCGCGCAGGCTTTATCTCTACTGGGCTGATGACCGCAAGGAGCTCTTAAACGCTTTAATATGCTGATAAGCATCATCGATTCGACTTGGACTGATTTCCCCCTTTTTTACTTTGGCTTCAATAATATCAATCAGTTCTTTAGGGTGCTGAGGCTTCTCAGATAATTGGTTACCGAAAATGAACATATCAGCACCCGCATTTACTGCTAAAGTCAGCGCCTGTTCTAAACCGTAATGGTCACTGATTGCCTTCATTTGCATGTCATCAGTAATGATCACACCGTCAAATTTCAATTGCTGCCGCAAAAGCCCTGTTAATATTTTATGGGACAAGGTAGCAGGCAAACCTGACTCATCGAGGCGGTGGTTGACAATATGAGCTGTCATTATCATTTTGCAGCTATCCTTTGCTCCCAAAAGTAATTGGTATGGATCTAATTCATATTCCTGCCAGCTATTAGTCACATCCACAAAATCGCGGTGTGAATCAGCATTCGAGCTGCCATGGCCAGGGAAATGTTTAAAAGCACATTGTGTTTTATGTTGGAGAAAATTTCGCGAATAAATGCTAGAAAAACTCGCTACTTCATGCGGATCAGCGGAAAAACTACGATCGAGTTTTCCGATTATTGGATTTTCTGGATTAACATTGACATCAAGATCAGGCGCAAAATTTAAATTAAACCCAGCGTCTTCCAGGGTTTTACCCATTCTATCGGCTAATCGCTCAGCTTCATCGACGCCCAACTTACTAATTTGTGCCGCAGAATAGGTTTCAGGGAAACCATACTCAGTTTTTAAACGGTTAACCGCGCCACCCTCATAGTCAACGGAGATTAGAAGGGGTAGCTGCGGACGATGGTGGAGCCGGTTTGCAAGCCTATTCGCTTCTTGTAAATCGTGGTTTAATTTTCTTACTTGCTCAGGGCTTTCGATATTCTTATCAAAATGTTGTGTGCGGTAGTTATAATCAAATAAAATGACACCACCAATGTTATCTTCATTCACTGCTTTAATAATGGGTGAGTTATTGTCTATTTGCTTCCCTTCAAATCCAATAATTAACATTTGACCAATTTTTTCTCTCAAACTTAGATTCTCGGCTGCTAGAATCGGATTGATTAAAAAAAAGGCTATTCCGAAAAACAAAAATTTGAAGTAATCCATCGGTTGGTCCTAAAAATTAAAGGCACGGAATGATAACAATTTATACAATAAGAATCAAGACTGAGCTTTGTGCACCATGAATTATCAATTTGTAATGGGGAGAATTAGAAGATCGATATTGTTTATTGGTTCAATAAGTTATAACTTCTATACTCAAGATATTGCAAACGCTAGGCTTTAGCCATTTGGGGTCATCATGTGGAAATCTCTCCTTGCTATCGCGCTAGGCGCTGCTTTGGGGGCTATACTTCGCTGGTTTCTAGGATTAAAACTGAATAGTTTATTCCCGGCAATCCCCCTAGGAACCCTGGCTGCAAACCTGCTGGGCGGATATATTATTGGTTTAGCAATCGCCTTTTTTACATTCCTGCCTAGCCTAAATTCTGAATGGCGCTTATTCATCATTACTGGTTTTTGCGGCGGATTGACAACATTCTCCACCTTTTCTGCAGAGATTGTAGCTTTATTACAGGAAGCACGTTATGGCATGTTTGTTGCGGAAATTGCGCTTCATCTTACTGGCTCAGTGCTCATGACCCTAGCAGGAATGGCTACTTGGTTTGGATTAGAACGCCTAATTAAATGAATAACGCGACTGCTTTTTAATTTAATAAAATGTATGCTACTTTTTAAATGAACCTTTTTAGGATGACTAAAATGAACTCTTTTATCGAGCAAGCAAGGCTTTATGGAACATACCATCAAAATTCAATTACACGTTACACCCATTTTATTGGTGTGCCTTTGATCATTTTTTCTTTAATGGTTCTTTTGGGTTTTCTACATTTGGTTATTCCAGGGGTATTGGATGTCACTATAGCCGGTATTGCAACCCTAGTATTACTCGTCTATTACTATTATCTTAATTGGCGTTTAGCCTTAGTGCTTACCGGTGTATTCATTATCCTGCTTTGGGTGGCAAATCTTGTTAGCTATTCTGGGCCCACGAGTTCAGCACTATGGATTTTTATTGTGACTTTTATATTGGGCTGGGCGTTGCAATTAATAGGGCATTTCATTGAAGGCAATCGTCCAGCGTTGATGGACAATATCTGGCAAGCGCTGATTGCACCCATGTTTTTAACAGCAGAACTCTTTTTCCTAAGTGGCCGTATGCAAGATTTAAAAGTACAAATCCATGGTGCGCCTGGGCAACTAGAAACAAGCGAATCTCTAAAGTCAGAAGGAACAGAAACAGAGGATAAGCTTTAATAGACGAAGCCACAGCAAACTTAAGATCGTGAGCGGACAAAGCAACAAGTGCTTTGATATCCGCTCCCTCACTGCTATCTATAATAGATAGCCCATGTTGGTTTTGGTGCAACGGTCACGCTGTTATCATAAAGCAATGATGGATTCGCTTGCTTCTTTTAAAATCCGAGTCAATTGTTTCAGCAGTGATATCCCTTACTTTGTATTTTTCGTTGACCAGTGGTGATAGTTTAAACTGTCTCAAATTAGTCGAGAAATATAAAATGCCTTCTGGATTTAATATCCGCATCGCTAAATCAATTAAAGAGATATGATCACGCTGCACATCCAAAGTTTGGGTCATCCGTTTTGAATTTGAAAAGGTCGGAGGATCTAAGAAAATGACATCGAACCGGTCTCTCGTTATTTTTAGCCACTCCACACAATCAAAATGAATAAATTGATGCCGAGATACGTCAAGATGATTAAGCTTGAAATTCTCTTCTGCCCAACTTAAATAAGTTTTTGATAAATCCACATTGGTAGTGATTGCTCCAGCCAAGGCGGCATGAACACTGGCTGTAGCCGTATAACAAAAGCAATTAAGAAAACGAGTGCCGGGCGTTAGCTGGGAAAAGCGCATCCGCATTAGCCTGTGATCCAAAAATAAGCCTGTGTCCAAATAATCATACAAATTCACTTTTAATTTTGCCCGGCTTTCAACGACTGTCATGGTGTGTTGAGTGTGCTTCATTTTTTGATATTGGTTGCTGCCTTTTTGCTGTTTTCGTTGCTTAACCACCAGTTTATCAGGCGAAATTCCTAAGGCATCGGGTACAGCTTGAATCACATCTAAACTTCGTTTTTCAGCTTTATGGGATGGAATATTCGCCGGTGGCGCATATTCTTGTAAAACCGCATAATCGTTATAAATATCAATCGCAAACGCATATTCAGGAAGATCCGCATCATAAACTCGGTAACAGCTAATTTGATTTTTCTTCACCCATTTTTGTAAGTGATTCGCGTTTTTTCGCAGACGATTAGCCAGCATTTGCGCACCGGGAGATAACGACCCTGCTTCTTTACCTTTTAATTGATTCTCAGCACTGAGATCAAGGCAATATAACTTACACTCCAGTGCACCGTTAAATAAGGTATATTGTTTGCCTGCACGTAGACCGAGCGCTTTAGCAAGCATGGTATTAGAAGTTAAGACAGCTGCTTGCCAGCCTTGATAGTGTGAATGCAGCGTACTTCCTAGTTGCTGATAAATTGGTACGAGTTGAGTCGCATCACCTAAACGCTCTCCATAAGGCGGATTGCAAATAACGAGCCCCTTATTGTGGGTTGGCCGGCAATCTTTAACGGATAAAGCTGAAAATTCGACTAAAGGCAATACACCAGCGCGTTCGGCATTTGCTTGTGCAATTTTAATCAGCTGTGGATTATTGTCTGTTCCGCGCAATTTCACTGGGGTCGGTTTTACCTGTTCTAGGGCGTGAGCCCTGATCTTTTCCCATAGAGAGGATTGATGTTGCGCCCAGTGAACAAGGGCTTGGTCATGGCGCAATAATCCTGGGGCAATGTGAGCTGCCATCATTGCCGCTTCAATCACTAATGTTCCAGCACCACAGAAAGGATCATGCAAAGCATAGCCTGCTGCTGAAAGCTGTGGCCACTTTGCACGCAATAACATGGCTGCTGCGATATTTTCCTTTAATGGTGCCTCCCCAGCCTGGGTACGATAGCCGCGTTGATGCAGGCTATAACCCGTCAAATCTAAACTCACTGTCAGAGAGTCATCTTTTAAATAGGCATGTAACCGAATTTCTGGCTTTCCCCGATCAACCGTTGGCCGAGTACCTTTAAATTGACGGAAATGATCCACAATGCCATCTTTTACCACCTGGGCACCAAACATCGAATTACGAATATGAGTCGATGATCCATGAAATTCTATGGCTAAGGTTTTGTCAGCAGTAAAGACTGTCTGCCAAGGAAATTGATTACATAATTTATAAAGCGTTTGCTCATTGTGAGCCTCCCCGCTAAACAAAATGAGTTGAATACGGTTTGCCAATCGTGTCCATAAGCAAAGATGATAGATAATTGCCAGCTCTGCCTCGCCATAAACACCTTGTGGGCTAACACGAGTCACATGCAGCCCTAATGTCCTCATTTCTTCTTCTAAAAGATATTCCAGTCCCTTAGGGCAACTGATAAAAAGAGAGTGTTTCATGATAAACAAGCCCTCACATAGCGAAACAGCGCTTTAGCTGCCCCTGTGTGTTTGCCGCTGCTTTGTTCGTCCACTGCCTTTTTTATAAGTTGGCGAAGCTGCTGGATGTCATTTGGTTGATATTCGGCAATAAATTCTGTGAGAGCTTCTTTTCCTCCGTTAATGAGTTTGTCGCGCCACTGTTCTACCTCATGAAAAACAACGGTTTGCGCACGATCCTCAGCTAAAATAGCCTCATATGCCTCTAAAATCGCTTCACTATCCGCAGCGCGCATTAATTTACCTATAAGCTGAGCCTGTCGTCTTATTGCCCCATGACTTTTAATGGATTTTGCCTCAATAATTGCTTGCCGCAAATTGGGCGATAAAGGCAAGGTATCCAGTTTTGCCAAACTTAACTCAATCAGCTTAACACCTACTTTTTGTAGAGCATCTGCATCACGTTTTTTTTGTGATTTACTTTTTAACTCTTCCATTTATTAGCCTTAAAAAATTGCCTACATTAGCTCAACTTAGGCAAAAAAATACAGTATTTTTTTATTTTAGCATTTTGCCGAGATGGCAGGTGAGAAAATATAAAAAACTGGCGGGCTAATCAGCAGTGGCGAGCGATGGAATAGGCGCTTGTCCATAACCCTTTGATCGGTTACGCAAATAAGTCCGGCTGATAGCGAAGAGATTGTAAACCAAAATACAAAGTAATAAAGAATGCAACCAAGTCACAGTGATGTGTATAAAAAGAGGCAAGGTTATGAAAACACCGATGCAACCAGCGATGCTCAAAATTAGGGTTTTTTTCAGTGGGATTTTATTTTGTTGCACAAAAACCAAAGTAGTCAGAGGCTGCTGCATAGCGCCAGCAGTGGTCATAATAGGAAAAGCAACCACAGGTGATACGTTCATGAGGAATAGGACAGCTTGCACCATCACGAACAAACCGATTCCCACAGAAGTTAAGGCACCACATACGATCATTGCCAAAAAGCCGACGACAAGTTTCCAAGAATGCAATTCCACCAAGTCACCGCCAACAGGCATCAAGCGCAACTGATGACAAACCAACAACACGATAATCACAGCGAAACAACACATCATTGCCAACCGAATCGCTTGTTTACTTAAACGACTAACAACAGTCCCGCCGATTAAACCGCCTAAGCAGGTTCCCGCCACCAGGGTAATTAAAGTAACTAAATCCACATCGATTAATTGCATGAAAAAAAAAGACTCAAAAGCACCTGGAATAACCTGCGCTCCATTATTGACAGCCGGTAGCTCATCATCAGGAAAAGTATTAAGTAGTTTTGCTAAGGCAATATTTACTGCAAAACTTCCTATCCCTAAGGTATCTGCTATAAAAGCCAGAATTCCACTTAAACCAAGTTTGACGTAATCTAAAAAAGATAAATGCACAGATGGCTGTTGTCGAAGACGATAAAACATAGCCACAACACAGATTAAACTTAGGATCACTATTCCATAAATTAAGAAAGTAATTGCCATCGCGTCGATCTACTCCAACTTTAACTTACATCGATCTCATCGTATCCTTAAGTACGAGCAATTCTAATCAAGTGCTTAATTATTGAATACTTAGATATAAGGGGAAAAAATTTAATTATACATGATTTAAAGTATCAAGCAAACAACAAAATGTTTACAAAAAATACAAAAAGATTATTTTTTGCCTACATTATCCCCTTATCCAAGGCATGTCTTTTTGTGTGCAGGAAGTCCTGGACAAGAAGCATAAAGAAACGCTGAAATCGCTAACCACGACAGCTGCGATTTCAATGCGTAAGAAGCCAGACTACCCAAACAGACGCTTTGCTAGTTCTGCCACATGCTTACCTTGGTAACGCGCAATTTGCCGTTCAAGATCACTTGGCATGCGGCTACCATCTGGACCAGCAACGGTACCAGCCCCGTAAGGTGAACCACCGTGCAATTCGGTGACATTGGTTAATCCTTTCTCAGCGTATGGAACTCCAATTAGAATCATTCCATGATGAATTAACGTATTCCAAAAGGAAAGGATTGTCGACTCGTTGCCTCCTCCAGTTCCCGTGGAGCAAAAAACACTACCTATTTTGCCAATTAATTCACCGTTAACCCACATCCCTCCTGTTTGATCAAGAAAATTCCGCATCTGCGCTGCCATATTACCAAACCGGGTTGGGGTTCCGAAAATAATCGCATCATAATCAGCAAGCTCTTTAGGCAGTGCAATTTCTGCCTTTTGGTTGAGTTTAACTCCTGCCTTTTTAGCAATATCTTCAGGCATGGTTTCCGGTACGCGTTTTAGCGTAGCCATCACGCCATCTACTTCAGAAGCGCCTCTGGCCACCTCTTCGGCCATTGCCTCTACATGGCCGTAACTCGAATAATACAAAACTAATACTTTAGCCATCGAATTCCTCCTTGATTAAAAACGGTTATTGCGAAAATCGTCTAAGGCTTGCATTATCTCTTCCTCAGTATTCATAACAAAAGGACCAAGCCGAGCAATTGGCTCCTTTAATTTCTTAGCAGCAATGAGCAAGCACTGTGAATCACTGGTAAGACCTTGCAAAATTAGCACATCTCCTGAGCCTAAAATAGCCAAGTGCCGTGATTTAACAACCTCCCCCTGAATCTTAATTTCCCCTGATAAAACGAAAATCATCGCTTGGTGGCCGCTAGGAATTTGTTGCTCGAAGGTTTGGTGCTTGGGTAAATGGATATCGAAAAAAAGCGGATCGGTGGCAATACCAATGATTGGAGATTGAGTTCCCTTATCCGTTTTACCTGCAATTATTTTGACGTTAACTCCTGAATCATGATGTTCCACAGGCAATTGAGATGCGGTAAATTCTTGATAACGCGGATTTGTCCATTTACTAGCAGCAGGTAGATTTAGCCATAATTGAAGCCCAGTAATGCCATCTTTATTTTTCTGTGGCATTTCTGAATGGATAATTCCCCGCCCTGCGGTCATCCACTGTACATCACCCGGACCAATTACACCTTGATGTCCTTGATTATCCTGATGGGCTATTTGGCCTGTCAAAAGATAAGTAATAGTCTCAAAACCACGATGGGGATGGTTAGGAAAACCCGCAACGTAATCCATTTCATTATTACTATCAAAAAAATCAAACAAGAGAATTGGCTCAAACGGATTTTTCCTGTCTGCGCCGATATAGCGCATCAGCTTTACCCCTGCGCCTTCTCGAATTAATGTTCCAATTAATTGCTGTTCAACATGAATAGCTTTCATCGCTGGCACCCATTAGAAAGATTCAATTTAGGATAGATTAAATGCAGGTATCTTGCCTAGCACAATACTAATAAACAATGACTGATCTAAATCAAAATGACTATGCTAAAATGGTTCCAATTGGCTTCATAGGAGTTTTTGAATGCGGTGCATCAATTTAATTCTTTCATTTTTTGTTTTTCTGCTTACAGCAACCTCTGGATACAGCTCAAATGTGATCTTACGAGATATCAGTGGCCATACTATTCCTTTTGATAGTCTAAAAGGCAAGTGGGTTCTAATTAATTATTGGGCTAGCTGGTGCCAACCCTGTATTGATGAAATTACTGAATTAAATCGTTTTTATAAGAAAAGCAATGATAAAGTTGCTCTATTTGCCGTGAATTATGATGCGCTTCCATTATCCCATCAACTCGCCTTAATTAGAAAATACAAAATAAGCTACCCAAGCTTACGGCATGACCCAGCTCGAGATCTCGAATTAGGTGACATACGCGGTGTACCTGCGACCTTTGTTTTCAACCCTGAAGGTAAATTGCAAGGGGCCTTATATGGCAGCCAAACCCTAAAAAGTTTGAATCAGGCAATTTCTGATCATCGCGAAAATGGCTAGAGCATTAAATCAAGTCAACAGAATCCTCTAATTTTTCTAAGGAAACCAGAGTCCTTAAGTAGGAAAAATTTATTGCAAATTGCAGCAAAATCAATTCCATAAATATAAAAAAAGTTTAAAATGCTATTTTCCAATTTAAATTGGCTTCATTATGTATTTGCGAGTTTTCTTCTTATTACTCTTTACTAATGTTGCAATGGCAGGGCCATGGTGGACAGGACCGTTACTTGCTCCAGCTGGTAAAACCATTCCAGCAGGTCATTTTAATTTTGAACCCTACGGCTTCTATACAACTTATCCCGCACATTTTAAGAATATTGAAATCGTTCCTATCCTAACAGCTGGCCTCACCGATTTCTTAGATTTACAAACCGCGCTTCCCTATGACTACAGCTGGGTTGATCATCAACACGCAAGTGAAATTGCCGATTACAGTTTGGCATTGGGGATTCAACTATTAAGGCAGAAAGAGAAAAGTTGGGTACCTGATCTACGAGTTACTATTCAAGAGATTTTTCCTACAGGAAGATTTGAGAATCTCGATCCGAGAAAACTCGGGACAGAGCAAACAGGGATAGGTTCTTATATCACTTCTTTTGGTTTTAATTTCCAGAAGTTATGGGAACTTCGTAATCAACATTATTTACGTGGCCGTTTAAGCCTGGTAGCAGCATTTCCAGGCAGTTCTAGTGTCCATGGGATTAATGCCTTTGGAGGAACTGATCTGACAGAGGGTAGTGTCCATCCTGGAAACATTTATTCTGCTGATTTAGCTTTTGAATACTCGCTTACTCAGCATTGGGCTCCGGTTTTTGAAGTCCTTTATGTTCACAGTTCTAATACTGGTTTTAGCGGTAACCCAGGGTTTACTCCTGGCGGTACCCTCGCAAGTATCGGGGGAGCAGGTGGAGATTCTGTTTCTTTAGCTCCAGCCCTTGAGTTTAACTTCACGTCTTCTTTGGGGATTATTGGTGGAATTTGGTTTTCAGTGACTGGACCCCATGCTTCGAAATTTACAACAGGGGCGATTGCTGTGAACTACTTCTTCTAGATCCACAAACAAGTCCTGGCTCTCGGAATAGGTCAGTCCCTATCTGGAAATGCTACATCTTAAGGCATCACGAAAAATGTCATCAAATCTCTTTGCTTTCTGTTTTTTCTTCAGCAAACAAACGCTTTCGCTGTACCTCTGTCAATTTAATTTTCAAATGCCACCCACCTTCATCAGCAGGCGTTTCCTCAATAACTGCATCTAATTGATAAAGTTTAGCGCGCAATTTTGCTTCCGAAGGTTTAATGAATACTTCTTCTACGTTAATTTTACCTTGCAATTGGGTAACAATAGCTTCACGAAGCAAATCAAGACCAGCATTACTTTTAGCTGAAACCCATACTTTGCAAGTGTCTTCCTGACAGTCAATTTTTGGACACCAACCTTCTTGTAAATCGATTTTATTAAAAACTTGAATGGTGGGCACATCAGTGACACCTATTTCTGTAAGTACGCGTTGTACAGAGAAAGCCATCTCACGCCAATGTGGATCAGCAATGTCAATCACATGCAGGAGTAAATCTGCTTCTTTTGTTTCTTCAAGCGTAGCACGGAATGCTTCAATCAATTGATGAGGGAGATCACGTATAAAGCCCACCGTATCGACCAGAATTGCTGCAGCTGCACCCGGTAGCTCTATCTTACGCATCGTAGGATCTAATGTGGCAAATAATTGGTCGGCCACATAAATTTGTTCCCCTGTTAATGCATTAAATAACGTGGATTTTCCTGCGTTTGTATACCCTACAAGGGATACAGTAGGTAATGCCGCTTTTTGTCTCGCGCGACGGTTCTGATCCCTGCTTCGTCTTACCTTCTCTAACCGCTTGTTAATCGATTTAATACGCTCGCGTACCAGGCGCCGATCTGTTTCAAGCTGGGTTTCGCCAGGCCCCCTCAACCCAATTCCCCCCTTTTGGCGCTCTAAGTGAGTCCAACCACGAATCAATCGGGTGGATATGTGTTGTAATTGAGCCAACTCGACTTGTAATTTTCCTTCAAAAGTCCTGGCTCGTTGCGCAAAAATATCGAGAATCAGGCCACTACGATCCACTACCCGGCATTGAAGTAATTTTTCCAGATTTCGCTCTTGAGAAGGGGATAGTTCATGATTGACTAAAACGAGTTCTGCATTATGTGCTGAAACAAGCTGTTGAATCTCTTCAGCTTTTCCAGAACCTACATAATATTTCGCTTCTGGAGTGGCGCGAGCACCAAGCACACAAGCTACTATCTCCGCTTGTGCAGAAAGAGCCAGTTCCTTAAATTCAGCTAATGCTTTTTCTGCATCAACACCAGGAAGCGCCAATTGTACTAAGATGGCGCGCTCGCCACTTTGTGGACGTTCAAACAAGACGGCATTTTCCATTAACTAGAATGCTGCTAGTCTGCCATATTTCCCTCTTCGTCACCAGTGGGCAACTTAACCATACGTGATGGCACAACGGTTGATATTGCATGTTTATAAACCATTTGCGTCACTGAATTTTTAAGCATCACTACGTATTGATCAAAAGCATCAACCACACCGTGTAATTTAATGCCATTAACCAAAAACACGGATACTGGAACCTTTTCTTTACGTAATTCATTTAGAAAGGGATCTTGTAAGAGATGATTTTTAATCATTGCCTACTCCTTATTATTATTTTTTCAGGCAACTGCTTTCATCTTTATAATCGGCGCCCAAATGAAAAACTTTATGCTTAAATAAAATTTTTTTTGCGAAAAATGCAACCAAAAACCTCTCTGTTTATAATTTTTTGATTATCGTTTCCAATTCCATTTGATTCCCTATAAACTATTATTTTACGAACTGAATGTTTTGGTTTTCAGTTTTTATGGCTAAAAATGCTATAGTTAACACACTAACAGTGGTGTGCCTACCGTTAGGTAGCCATCGCTAGCGCAGTAGCTACAGCTCTGCTAATGGCGGGCCTGGCTTTAGTCTCTCCCATCCTTATTTTTGGTTGCGCTCTGCGTGCCAGCGGGGGGATTACAAATAAGCTTCTTGATTGGCTTTCCCCCTCTTCTGATGAAAATTCCCTAACCTCAAATTTTATAAAACATCTCTTACTCAAAACCCTATTCACTATTCTTTTACTAGCTCCATTAGCTGCTGGCCTAGCAATTATTGGTGCGATCCTGATGCCATCTGTATTTTTAGCCCTAACGTTTGTAATTCCATATAAAGGCATAGAGAAAGTATTTTCATACTTCGAACAACAAGAAGACGAAGAGAGTGCATCTGAAACCGATAGTATTTATGCACATCCCAATTCTCAGGTACATGAAGGTGTAGCAAGAGATAATTATCATTCCCCAGGGCTTAGGTTTTTTAGCAATCCTGGCTTACTTCTAACTAATGGCCCAGAACTATTGGAAGAGGCTAGGGGTCTTTTGGGTTTTGGCCAGAGATAAAAGGTTTCCTGACGGCATAGATATCCCTCCAGACTGAAGAGATTTCATTAGCACTAATTAAGGCTTAATAACTAACTCGAAACCTTAGTCTGACAACGAAGGGCTTGGCTTTCTCTACTTTCTAATCCTTTAAGTTTGCCCAATATCAAGACAATGCCACTATTTCTTTGAGAAATCTCTTACATATTGTACATCTCTTCCTTCAATGACAAATCCCCATGACAATATATATACTTATAAACATGAACGGATGACACGGATTGTCTGACAGGATGTCAAAGAAAGGGACAAGCACAAAGGATGTGCTCCGCTGCAGGGACGCGGCTTTTAACTTAATAGTAAGTTCTTTCTTCCTTCAAAAAACTCCCGTGACTAGGCTTTAATCCTAGTACGGGTTTCTATTTACTGAAAGACTGGGAAATGTTTCTGAAGTTTTTACACTCTACTCAAAAATTCAGGAACACTATCTAAATGCCCTAAACCCATCGATAAATAATCTATTAAACCCAAGTGGTTTCCTTCTTGGGCGTTAATAGGTTACCCAGAACCTATTTATTACACATCTATGTTTTCAGCTTCCAGGGCATTGCTTTCAATAAAATCTCTTCTCGGTTCGACATTATCGCCCATAAGCGTTGTGAATATTTCATCTGCTGCCACAGCATCCTCTATACTCACTTGCAACATGCGTCTTACTTCCGGATCCATTGTTGTTTCCCACAACTGTTCAGGATTCATTTCACCGAGACCTTTATAACGTTGAATTGTTTGACCTCGTTTCGCCTCATCCATGAGCCAATCAAGTGCTTGTTCAAATGACTCAACCACTTGAGTTTTTTCACCGCGCTTAACAATTGCCCCCTCGTCAATGAGGGTGGTCAGCTTCGCTCCTAAATGAACTAGCTCTTTATAATCTTTAGATAAGAAAAACTCTGCATTCAATAAAATGAATTGCTCGGAGCCATGCTGCCTGACCGAGACACGCGGAAGGTAACTATCATTTTCTGTATTGTGAATAATGTCTACTTGATAGTGTTGGTTTTTATTGGTTAACTGCTGAAGACTCAGGTGCAGTTGTCTTGCCCAATTACTCATCAATTCCTGATTTTTAAAGTCTTCGATTTGCAGCTGCTGCAGGTAACCGATCCTGCGAAGAATTTCAGAGTTATAGCGCCTACTATGACGTTTTATTATTTTCTCAACACGACGATATTGCTTAACCAATTCTTCCAGTGCGACAGAGGCGATGGCTGGCGCTCCTTTTGCAGGGAAGAATTCTGCCCCATCAATTGCGTTTTGCGTTAAGTATTCAAAGAGGGCTTCGTCATCTTTTACGTATTGTTCTTGCTTGCCCCGTTTAACTTTATATAGTGGAGGCTGAGCAATATAGATATAACCACGCTCTATAAGTTCTGGCGTTTGCCTATAGAAAAAGGTGAGCAATAACGTGCGAATGTGCGAACCATCGACATCAGCGTCGGTCATAATGATGATACGGTGATAGCGAATCTTATCAGGATCATATTCATCTGGCCCGATGCCGCACCCTAAAGCAGTAATTAGTGTTGCAACTTCTTGAGAAGAAAGCATCTTATCAAAACGTGCTTTTTCGACGTTTAAGATTTTACCCTTCAGTGGCAATATTGCTTGGAATTTTCGATCCCGGCCTTGCTTTGCAGAACCGCCTGCTGAATCACCCTCCACGATGTAGAGTTCAGATAGAGCTGGATCTTTTTCTTGGCAGTCAGCAAGTTTTCCCGGTAAGCCTGCAATATCAAGTGCGCCCTTGCGCCGAGTCATTTCTCTTGCTTTGCGAGCCGCTTCCCTCGCGCGTGCAGCATCGATAATTTTCCCCACAATCGATTTTGCAACGGTAGGGTTTTCTAATAAGAAATCATTCAATTTTTCTGAAACCAGAGACTCGACGACTGCTTTCACTTCTGAAGAGACAAGTTTATCTTTTGTTTGTGATGAGAATTTTGGATCCGGAACTTTTACTGATAATACTGCGGTTAATCCCTCCCTTGCATCATCACCTGTTGTCGTGATTTTTGCTTTTTTCGCATACCCTTCGTTTTCAATATAAGAATTAAGAGTGCGCGTTAATGCCGCCCTAAAACCAGCTAAATGGGTTCCTCCATCGCGTTGGGGAATGTTATTCGTGAAACAAAATATGGTTTCTTGAAATGAATCATTCCATTGCATGGATAATTCCACACTGATATTGTCTCTTTCGCCGCTAAGCGAAAAAACAACGGGCATAATGGGCGTTTTATTGCGGTTTAAATGTTCCACAAACGCTTTAATGCCGCCTTCGTAGCAAAATGTGTCTTGCTTCTGGGTACGCTCATCATATAAATGGATGCGAACGCCTGAATTCAGGAATGAAAGTTCACGTAGGCGTTTAGCAAGGATGTCATAATGAAACTCAATGTTGCTAAAGGTATTTGCGCTGGGTTTAAACCAAACTTGAGTTCCAGTCGTATTTGCCTCACCTGTCATCGCCAATGGTGCATCTGGAACACCGTTGCGATAGTGTTGTTCGTGTACTTTTCCGTTACGACGAATGGTTAAATGCAACTCTTCAGAAAGCGCATTAACAACAGATACACCCACACCGTGCAAACCACCTGATACTTTGTAGGAGTTATCATCAAATTTTCCTCCTGCGTGCAAAATGGTCATGATGACTTCTGCAGCAGATCGGCCTTCTTCTTTATGAATGTCTACAGGTATTCCACGCCCGTCATCTTTGACAGTTATTGATTCATCGGCATGGATGATTACTGAAATTTCATGACAATACCCTGCTAACGCCTCATCAATAGAATTATCCACTACTTCGAAAACCATGTGATGCAAGCCGGTGCCATCATCTGTATCACCAATGTACATACCCGGACGCTTTCTAACAGCGTCTAAGCCCTTTAAGACTTTGATGTTCGACGAATCATAACTAGCGTCAACACTCATGAGGACCCTCTTTGCCTAATGGCTAATCAAATATAATAGTATACCACGAATCAGGGTTCTTTTGTATGATTCCGCTCTTTAAGATCACGGCTGTCCCATTAAAAATGTAACGTCTTCCCGAGCACAGTCAAGAATCTCCTGCAAGGTAGCACGCGCTTATTAAAATGCTGCGATTAAAATCAAATCGAGAGCAAGTCTCCCCAGCCTGCATTTACTGAAATCGCTAATGTCCTACAATCAATAGCTATCCAATTACCCAATGTTGAAATAACTGAACCCAAGAATTAAAACATTTTTTAAACTCCGGGATTTAAAATCGAAAATACATGAGCGTAGGTGTTTTTTGTTGGAATGCCATTATCAAAAGGATAAAACTCGACGTCAATAATCGAGTTTTTCTTAACCAATCGTTACGCCAACTCTGAGTCCCATATAGGTAGCGCAGATAACAACAAACAATATCCCCTTGAGGGATTTTTTCATTCTATCAATCCTTGGATTTTCGAGTGCATCGGAATGGCATAAAAAGCCAGGTGTATTTTCCTCTGACATCATTCAACTCTTTGTAAAAAACAATAGGTTTAAAAGCTTATGTTAGTCAATGCACTAGCCTCTTGGCTTGAGATTCTTCGATACGCTCGCAAAGACATCACATTTTTACTGTGATAACCGTGTCTTTGATAAATGTCTTTCATGAGGCGAGGCCATTTTGATAAAACTTTTATCCTTACAAGCTTTTGTAATTTTTGACGTCCGGCAACTCGATTTTGCGGTTATGAGCCAAAGTATGCATTCACAACTGAATGCGGAGCGCTATCCATTTTTATCTTTCCATGCTCAAGCCATATCGCCCTGTTGCATGTATTCAGTATTAGATCCGGTGAGTGGCTGGCGATAATAAGAATGTTTGTAGCCTGGACAACTTCGGTCATTCTTTTCTCAGCTTTGCGTTTGAAGTTTTCATCCCCTACTGAAAGCCATTCGTCCATGACGAGGATTTCGGGTCGAAGTATTGTTGATACCGCAAATGCTAGGCGCAAATGCATACCAGTTGAATAGGTGCGAACGGGCACATCGATGAAGTTACCCAGCTCAGAAAACTCGATAATATCATCTAAGTGTTTTTTTATCTCTGTCCTTGTTAAACCCAGAAGGCCGCCACGAACATAAATGTTTTCCCTTCCTGTGGCTTCTGAATCGATACCAAGTGAAATATCGATAAGCGAACCAATTTCCCCCTTTATTCTTACTGTTCCGCAAGATGGCTCATAGACACCGCTAAGCAAGCGGAGGAGTGTGCTCTTCCCTGCGCCATTATGACCGATTAGCCCAACTCGATCCCCATCTTTTAATGAGAAAGTTAAATTTTCTAAAGCACGAACCACAACAACACCTTGCCCATTTGCATCCAGCTGTCCGCCGGTAGCAACTTGCATAAGTCGTTTCTTGAGGGATCGGCTATTTGTATTATAAATAGGGAAATCGACACTAACGTTATTAAACTCTATTGAAGCCATAGCTTTTCTTTCTTATAACCAGTAAGCAATTCGCCGCTTGTAGCGGCTATAGATTTTTAAAGTCAAACCCCATCCAAGTAGTGCCAGAATAATTGATACAAACCAACTGGTCGAAGAAGGAGCATAACCTAGCAAAGGTGCACGTACAATTTCGAGCAAATGATAAACAGGATTATATTGTAAAAAATAGTAACTTCTTCCGGCTGGTAAAAGACTTGGCATCCACATGATAGGCGTTAAATAAAATACCACTTGTAACAGGCTAGTGACCATCTGGGCAAAATCACGATATCTTGTGCAAATGGTAGCTAGTAGTAAAGCTACCCAGGTTAAATTAACCAGTGCTACTAAAAACCCAGGAATACTTAACAGTGCTACCCAGTACATCGGTTTCCCCACCGCCAACAACACCAGAGGAAAAATGAGAATATTATGTCCTAAGATTAATATATTCCGCCAAATCATTCTTAAAATATGAATAAACAGCGGTAAGGGAAGTTGTTTAATTATTCCTTCTGCAACTATAAACCCGGTACATCCTTCAGTTACGATAGACGAAAAAAAACCCCACAGGATAATTCCAATCGATAAAAATGGTAAGAACTCTCTTAATGAGGAGTTAAAAATTTGCCCAAATACAATACCAATAGTTGCAATCATTACTCCCATACTGATAGTTAACCAGAAGGGGCCTAAAGCCGAGCGCCTGTAACGCTGACGAATATCTTGCGATCCTAATATCCTTAAAAGAGAATAGTGTTTAACTGCAGCAGTAAGATCTGATAAGGCAATATTTATAGAGCCATTTCCCATTGAAACACCGTGCTTTGACAAAAATCAGGCCATTCTAATCTGTGTTACTGAGACCTGTCAAATAAAGCATTGTTTCTAGCAGATAACGTTGTCTGGTCGATTTGTTCGCTCGTTTCCTGACTTTTCTTGTGTCATCCCAATCAATTCAAACAACCTGCAACATTGTCATTAAATTCTCCATTCAATTAGCCGAACTGTATCTGATTAATTAGAACGATGTTTCACGTGAAACATTTCTCATAAATTGATCATTGAAAAGAATTCAGAGTTTTGAGGTAAAGGTAAAGAGTTTTTATCAGTTGCGGTAACGAAAAACTGGCCATTGAAAGTGTGAATCAAATTAAAAAGTGAAGTTAAATGTAAATCGTCAAGCTCAGTTGAGAGATCATCGCATAGAAAAATACAAGGAGTGGTCATTAAAAGAGTCTGAGCGAGCTTAAGGGTAATCAATACGATTTTTTGTTGGCCTCGAGATAGGTATTGTTTAGCTTTATACATTTCTGATTCAATCAACAAATCAGCATGATGAGCACCGTATTGAGTAAATTGGCGAATGATATCTAATTCGTAAGAGTCAGCTAAAACGGCCGATAAAGATTTATTAGCACCCTTTTTATCCCAACCTTTATAATATTGCAAATGGCATTCAACTTGAGTTAATTTCTTTAAAAGAGTTTGAAACACATTATTTAGTTTAACAAAGTAGTCCGATCTGAAAGCATCCAGCTTATTCGCTAATTGCTCTATTGTGAGATTCCAAGGTTCCAGATCCGCTCTGCGGGCCTTCTGGCGTAATAAACTGTTCCTTTGTTTTATGGCACGCCGATACTGTTTCCACAATAAATGATAAGAATGTTCCACGTGAAACAATCCCCAATCAAGTAAACTACGGCGAACTGATGGCCCTGCGTCGATAATTTGAAAAAGATCCTGATAGAGAACCTGACATGGAAGGAAATGAGCAAGCTCACTACTGCTTTGGCAAGGATAATTATTTAATCGAACCTGAGTGGGTAAAGAAGTCGATTTCTGAATACTGATTGATTGTTCATCATGGGTCCGAGCAAAGACGGTCAAACAATCTGTGCCATGGCGGACAAGCGGGGTAATTTCACGTGTGCGGAAAGAGTGGCCACTCCCTAAAAGGTAAATGGATTCGAGAAAAGAAGTTTTCCCAGAACCATTAGGGCCGACAATGATATTTAAATGGGGATGAAGATTGAAACGTAAGGAATGGATATTGCGCAGATTTTGAATTTGCAATTGGGCAAGAATCATAATTTCATAGGCATAATGATGTATTGATAGCACTCGTCCTGTAAAGACTCGACTAAAATACTGCTGTCTGTCGTCGACATTGATAGACGTATAAGACCTTCGTTAACAAAATTTAAAACATCAAGCAAGTAACTGGCATTAATCCCAATCTTGATCTCGTTACCCTCAGTATGAGCTTCAAGTGTTTCCATAGCCTCCTCTTGCTCTTGATTATTAGCAATAAGAGTTAAGGCGCCACACTGCATCTGTAACATTACCGCCTTGGATTTTTCATGCGCAAGAATGGCGATTCGTGAAAGAGCACGTTTCAACATATCCCTATCAATTAGAATAAACTTATCCTGGTTTCGTGGAATAGCCTTAGCATAAGGTGGAAAACGTGCATCAATTAATCTGGACTGAAAGGTATATTCGTTCGTCGATAATTTAAAATGTGTTCGGCCGGCTGCAATACTGACCTGTTCATCATTAACATTCTGCAGCAAGCGCAACATTTCTTGCACACCTCGTTTAGGCAACAAAAAACGTTGATGCGAAAAAGTAAGATCATAAGGCAACTTGCAAATAGCCATACGATGACCGTCTGTCGCAACAGAAGTAATGGTCTGGGCATCAAGTTCAATTAACAAACCATTTAAAAATACACGGACGTCATGCTGTGACATTGCAAAATGGGTGGATTGCAAAAGATGTGTAAGCGATGCTTTTGAAATTAAAAACTCAACTTCATTTGATTCAGTTTCAGAAGATGGAAAGTCATCGGCTGGTAAGGTTGCAAGTTTAAATTGACTCCGTCCCGACTTAATGATGACGGTTCCTGATTTTAAACTTATATTGGGGCAAGAGTCATCGTCGAGTGAGCGAATAATATCAACAAATTTCTTTGCAGGAACCGTGATCTGACAAGGTGCTTGGTCAGCATCACAGTTAACACGAGCGGTAATTTCCATTTCCAAATCAGTAGCTGTTAGCGATAATTGATTATTGGAGAATCGAAGTAAAATATTAGATAAAATAGCCAAAGATTGCTTTTTATCTACTGCTCCTGCAACAGTGAGTAAAGGACTAAGTATTTGCTCTTTTGTGAGTGTCAAATCAAACATGATTTATCCTAGAATCAAGAAGATAAGGTTCGCATGAGGTTTTTATAATCCTCTGCAAAATCATTATCGTCTTGAATTAATTCTTTTACTTTACGACATGCATGAAGGACTGTCGTGTGATCTCGGCCGCCAAAATGATCACCAATCTCAGGCAAGCTATGGTTAGTTAACTCTTTTGCTAAAGCCATCGCCATCTGCCGCGGCCTAGCTATAGAACGACTACGCCGCTTAGAAAGGAGATCGGCCACTTTCACTTTATAATACTCAGCAACTGTTTTTTGGATATTTTCAATTGTAACTAGCTTATCCTGCAAGGCAAGTAAATCACGCAAAGCCTCTTGCACAAAATCAATTGTAATGGGCTTGCCGGTAAAATGGGCATTCGCAATCACTCGCCGCAAAGCGCCCTCAAGTTCACGAACATTAGAGCGTATGCGTTTGGCAATAAAAAAAGCAACCTCATAAGGAAGTTCAATATTCGATTGCTCAGCCTTGCTAATCAATATCGCAACACGTGTTTCAAGCTCAGGCGGCTCGACAGCAACAGTTAACCCCCATCCAAAGCGGGACTTAAGCCGCTCTTCCATGCCTTCGATTTCCTTTGGATAGCGATCACTGGTCAGGATAATTTGCTGCTGTCCTTCAAGTAACGCATTGAAAGTATGGAAAAATTCTTCTTGAGATCGATCTTTACCTGCAAAAAACTGGATGTCATCAATCAGCAGCACATTGAGTGATCGATAAAATCGCTTAAACTCATTAATGGAATTAGTTTGTAGCGCTTTAACCATATCGGCCACAAAACGCTCAGAATGAAGATAAAGTACTTTAGCTTCAGGATCATTCTTCAAGATAGCATTACCAATGGCGTGCATTAAATGGGTTTTGCCTAAACCGACACCACCGTATATAAATAAGGGGTTATACGCATCACCAGGGCGCTCGGCAACTTGCCATGACGCAGCTCGTGCTAATTGGTTTGAATTTCCTTCGACAAAACTTTCAAAAACAAATTTTTTGTTGAGATAACTGTTTTTATAGTCAGCTGTTTTTTTAGGCGTTGGTTTTGGAACATTGATTGGGGCTATAATGGATTGGCTATCAGTAGAAACAGGCTCAGCCGTTTTTGTTCCGATACTAATACTTAATAACGAAAAGGCATCCCCGCCAATTTGGCTGATCAATTCTTTTAAACGAGTATAAAAATTTCTCTTAACCCAATCCACAACAAAACGGTTAGGTGCTAATAAAACAAGACCGTTATCGTGAACTTCAGCCTGTAAAGGACGTAACCACGTATTGAATTGTTGCGGCGGGTACTCCTCCTCAAGAAGCTCCCGACATTTCTTCCAAACATCTTCAGACACAAAAACTCCTTAAACAAGGCAAAAATAAAAGGTGCACCAGGCCAAAAAAGCTAAGTTATATTACTACTGAATATTCTTCAAAAGAATATTTCGGTAATGAATGACTTGTTTAAACTTTAAACAATATAGAGCACGTGAGGCTATCATTTATACTACACGGGGGATTAATTATACCGTGCCATCGACAAAAAAACAGAGTTATCCACAGTCGGAATAAAATTTTTATATAAAAGTAATCAAGAGAAAGCGAAACGTCATAGGTTAAATTGAAGTTGAAGACTTAGAAATCTGTGAATAGAGTAAGGTAAAAGCTCAACAAATCTGGTGGATAGAATAGTGCGTTTCGGATGCTTCGATCTTATCCGAGGGGTTATCCATAACTAAAGACAGTGATTTTTAACAGAATAAAAAAAATGTAATTAATTGATATATTTGAATTTTTTAAATATATCAACAGATAAATTTAAC